>JAISFN010000132.1 GCA_031263585.1 Prevotellaceae bacterium
ATTTTTATTTTCATTTACAAAAATACAAATTCATTTCCTGATTGCCAAATCTTTACAGCAGCATAGTTTTTACGCCCCACCAAAACTTTATCCGTCATTTGAGGAATGATGTAACACTATAAATTAATGCCGTATTTTGTTCCTCTATTAGTTAGTATGCCCTTCAAGCGTTCTTTGAGATTTTGGAAGTTAAGAAAAACATCAAAGGATAAGCGCTTGTATTTTATGAATCTCCGAAGAATTTCAATTTTGTTTAATTAAAGAGAGTATGGAGCCGGGAAAAAGATAAAGTTGCGTAGATATAAAACAATACGACAATAAATGTTTTAAAGTACTTAAAAGTAAATCGAATATATCATGAAAAAACTTGTTTTACTCCGTCACGGGGAAAGTGTCTGGAATCAGGAAAACCGTTTTACCGGTTGGACAGATGTCAATTTGACCAAAAAAGGTATAGAAGAGGCCATTAAAGCCGGCAAAACGTTAAAAGAAAACGGCTTTGTATTCGATAAGGCCTATACCTCGTACTTGAAACGTGCCGTTAAAACGCTGAATGTAGCGCTGGATGTTATGGATCAGGATTGGATTCCGGTTGAGAAATCATGGCGTTTAAACGAAAAACATTATGGAACCCTGCAAGGCTTAAATAAAGCTGAAACAGCTGAAAAATACGGAGATGAACAAGTATTGTTATGGCGTCGCAGTTACGATGTCGCTCCTCCCGCCCTATCCGACAATGACGAGCGTAACCCCCGGAAAGATATTCGTTATAAAGATATACCAGAGGACGAATTACCGGCAACCGAATCGTTAAAAGATACCGTTGCCCGTATAATGCCCTACTGGGAAAACACCATCTTCCCGGCGCTAACCATGAACAACCAGATTTTGGTTGCGGCGCATGGCAATAGTTTACGAGCAATTATAAAATACCTGAAAAATATTTCGAACAACGATATCGTTAGCCTTAATTTACCCACAGCAGTCCCTTATGTATTTGAATTTAACGATGAGTATAATTTAACAAAGAGCTATTTTCTGGGCGATCCCGAAGAAATTAAAAAACTTATGGATGCCGTTGCCAATCAAGGTAAAAAATAGGATAAATAGCGGATATAGCAAAATAATTTGTCAAAATTGCTTATCTTCGCAAGCTATAAATGTATAATCAGGAAACAGATAAACAATTAAATATGATGATTGACGAAAAATTATCTTACAAAATAAAAGATATAAGTCTGGCAGCATGGGGCCGTAAGGAAATAGAAATAGCCGAAAAGGAAATGCCCGGGCTAATGGCTACACGCCAAAAGTATGCCGGACAAAAACCATTGAAAGGCGCACGCGTATCGGGGTCGTTGCACATGACGATACAAACGGCTGTACTAATCGAAACGCTTGCCGATTTGGGCGCTGATGTCCGATGGGCTAGTTGTAATATATTTTCGACACAAGACCATGCCGCCGCTGCCATTGCTGCCCGCGGCATACCTATTTTTGCATGGAAAGGTGAAACACTTGAAGAATATTGGTGGTGTACGGCAATGGCATTGAGTTTTCCCGGTGGAAAGGGGCCTCAGCTGATTGTTGACGACGGCGGCGATGCCACCTTACTTATACATAAAGGTTACGAAGCCGAAAAAGATGCAAATACGCTACATGTAGTTCCATCGAGTCGGGAAGAGGCTGTTATCATGGATACTTTAAAGAAAATACTGAAAACCGATAACGGCAAATGGGTCCGTACTGTAGCCGAGTTGAAAGGCGTATCGGAAGAAACAACTACCGGGGTACATCGTTTGTATCAAATGAAAGAACAAGGGAAATTACTTGTTCCGGCTATTAATGTAAACGATTCGGTTACCAAAAGTAAATTTGACAATCTGTATGGCTGTCGCGAATCATTAGCCGATGGCATTAAGCGTGCAACCGATGTAATGATTGCCGGTAAAGTTGTGGTTGTGTGCGGTTACGGTGATGTAGGCAAAGGCTGTGCGCGTTCGATGAAGTCGTACGGTGCACGGGTTGTCGTTACCGAAATCGACCCTATTTGCGCCCTGCAAGCTGCCATGGAAGGTTACGAGGTTAAAACAATTGAAGATGTTTTACACGAAGCTAATATTTATGTAACAACCACGGGTAACCGCGATGTAATTACCTTTGAACATATGCAACAAATGAAAGACCAAAGCATTGTTTGCAACATCGGTCACTTTGACAACGAAATACAGGTAGAAAAACTGGATAGGGCAAAAGACATCCGCAAAGAAAATATTAAACCTCAAGTTGATAAATACATTTTTCCCGATGGGCATGCCATATTCTTGCTGGCCGAAGGCAGGCTGGTAAATTTAGGCTGTGCAACAGGACATCCGTCGTTTGTTATGAGTAATTCGTTTACCAACCAAACGCTGGCTCAATTAGAATTGTGGCAAAATAATTTTGACATTGATGTTTACCGCTTACCCAAACAATTGGATGAAGAGGTAGCCCGTTTACACCTCAATCAACTGGGCGTTAAGCTAAGCAAACTAACTCCGGAACAAGCCGAATATATCGGCGTACCACAAACCGGCCCCTACAAACCCGAACATTACAGGTATTAAGTATTGAAGATTTTCTTAGTACATGACAAAAATTTGATGTACACCTAGAATTATTTGAATATCAATAAAATATAATTACTTTTTAGTTGGAAACGACCTTGAAAATTCGTATATTTATAGCTGAGATTCAATCAATTATAATGAAGACTAACAATTTCAAGGTCGAGTTCAAAACTACCAAATTATATTCAATTTTAAGCCAAAGCCTGGCGGGAAAAATGAACATGGCCCGTGTAAAATTCTTTGGGCTATTTATTTGTGCGCTCTGCAAGGTGCAGACGGTCAACTTCTGCAAGCTCGCGACGGCATTCGAGACACCTGCCAAATCTGGTTCAGCATTACGCCGCATTCAACGATTCATGGCGG
>JAISFN010000157.1 GCA_031263585.1 Prevotellaceae bacterium
CCCGAAGAATAGGGCTGCAACACTGCTTGTCGGCCAGGTGGTTCGTGATTATATTTCGAACTCTTTCGGTTCGGAATATCGGACAGGTGTATACAGCCTGTTGTCTTCTTTGGGATTCCGTTATCAAAAGGCCAAGGGTTTTTATCCTGGGAGAAACGGGCAAGCGGGAGGGGAAGCCAAAGCGGATAAAAAAACTTTAGACGAATGCTCGGTCGACCTTGAAGCGGTTGTTTTATTCGAAGACGAGTTCAGCCTGAGCAATACCGTTACTCTGCCCCATACGTGTGCATTCGTGGGCGAACGACGGGAAATTCCTTGCAAGCAAGTCAAGCGGGAAAGAGTAATGGGCTTCGGGAACGTGAATCCGATCTCCAGACAATTTACGGCAAGTTTCGCTGAAAAAAGGAATTACCATTTGTTTCGAAAGCATTTGAAAAAACTGTTGAAAGCATACCTAGACAAGAAAAAGATAATCGTATACGTTGACAACGTTCGGCATCACAAAACAAAAGCGTTGAAAGATTTTCTATCCAAGCATACGAAGTTTGAAAAACGGTATCTGCCGCCGTATTCTCCATGCTTGAATCTGGTCGAACGCGTGTGGTAGTACATGCGTAAATATATAACACACAGCAGGCGCTCGTCGAATCTCAAAGAACGTATAACCAAGTTTTGGCAACTGATGCCGTCAATTTTGAATCTTAACAATATCTGAAAGAAAATATATCTAATCTGTTCGAATTGAATATATCCAGGCAAATTGTCGAAAAGCGGAGCTACTTCTTTCATTTCGAATTTAAGTATGGCAATTGTTAGGATAGGATATAATGTTTCATTTTTATCTAAATACTTCGAAAACAAGTTTCATACTTCATAATATTTCGGGTTAACATTACCCGATTTGTTTATGGGTGCATCATAATCACAAGAGCTGCACATTACCAGATAAGCGGGAGAGTTTGCTCCGCCCCAATGCTCGAATATTGCTCCCTCGCATACCATATAAAGACTGAATGAGATACCTCTGTCGAGCATATCTTTCAAATCGTTCACCAAATCGGCGACATCACGGGTTTCATGTTTACGCCCCATTGGTCGAACCAACCCTATCAGAACTCACTGCACATTAAAGGAGAGCCATGTCTCGATTCCGACAGGCTTTTAAACTGGGCATCAATATTCAACCCTGCCCAAAAATTAATGGTCCACAACAAATCATCTAATCCGTTTAATTGGTAATTCGAACTCCAGTTACATTGGAACAAAGGCACATCCATAAATCCGGTTCCTTCCATAATATCACGGATGGCTAACACGTAGACTTTATCCTCGCCATAAGCCCCATATTCGTTTTTAACCTGTACCATAATAATTATATTACCTCTCCGAGTAATTTGCAGGCCTGCAAGTTGTGCCCCACCTGTTTTATGAAATTTTTTGTGCGCTCAAAAATAAATATCCAGTGAGCGTAGTTTTATATCTTTTTTTAAAAGCCACCAGAACAATCCGTTCATTTCCTACTCGGCGCATATATAAGGGCCATGTCTTGCAATCCTGTTGCTCGTGTATGTGTTAAAACACATATAAACAAATAGTATTCATATCCAAAATCTTGCATATCTGTATTCGGCGCTCCCAATACTAGTGGGGTATCCAAGTATAATGGAGCTCGGCAGCTTTAACAATAAAGGGTCAGCCATTCAGCAAAAAGCTATTTTTACCGATTTCAAACGTATTGCCCTTAGGGGTTGGCATTGAGAATTACCGGCAACAGGTCGGCCAATACAAAAAAAACTTTTTCACGGATAAAAGGTTTTAATTAATAACTATATTTATAGTTAGAGCATCAAAATAATCTACTTGTCATTTTGAGTTTTACATACATTCGAATGGAAAAGCAAGTGAATGTGTATTTGTGTTGTTGTTTGCCAGTTTATTTAAAATTCTGTTTGTTTTAAATGGTCAGAGTGATTAATCCGAAATTTACGGTTTTGTATAAATTACGGATCTTTTTGCGGTAAACCAAATGCTTTGTCAAACCTCGCAGAAAGTATTTAAACCATATTTTATACTACCCTCGCTATAATTTTATATTTTTGCAGCTATATGTTCCACAACAGCTTAAATTTTATTTATAAAATATATACTATATCAGACAAAGTTTTAAAGAACAAGCCTTTCCACAGCCCTCTCTTTTGGAGAAAAAGGTTTAAGTCCCTCCTTTCGGAGGGGTTGAGGAGGTTTTTTTATCTTTTATCTATATAAATTATAATAATCAACAAAATATATGTCGAAAAAAAAAGTAAGGGTACGTTTTGCCCCAAGCCCAACAGGCCCGTTACATATGGGAGGTGTACGCACTGCGCTGTTCAATTATTTATTTGCCAAACAACATGGCGGAGACTTCATTTTACGCATTGAAGATACTGACTCGGCCAGGTTTGTACACGGAGCCGAAGAATATATTACAGAGACATTTAACTGGTGCGGAATTAAATTTGACGAAGGTGTGGGAATCGGGGGTAAACATGCACCCTACCGCCAATCGGAACGAAAGTCAATTTACTTGAAATATGCCGAACAATTGATTGAAAGCAGCAATGCCTATTATGCTTTCGATACTGCGGAAGAGCTGGATGCCGCCCGCAAACAATATGAGGAGGAAGGAAAAACATTTATTTACAACAGCAGCTTGCGCAGTCGGATGAAAACATCGCTTACCCTGCCCGATAACGAAGTACGGCAATTGCTTGATAAAACCGGTAATTGGGTAATCCGTTTTAAGATGCCCGAAAACGAACTGGTAAAAATTACGGATATTATTCGCGGAGAGCTTGTTGTAAACACCAATACATTGGATGATAAAGTGCTTTGGAAAAAGGCCGACGAATTACCGACTTACCATTTAGCCAATATTGTTGACGACCATTTAATGGAAATAACCCACGTTATCAGGGGCGAAGAATGGTTGCCCAGCCTGCCGTTGCATGCTTTGCTCTACCGTGCCTTTGGGTGGGACGATACCCGCCCTGAGTTTGCCCATTTATCGTTACTGTTAAAGCCCGACGGTAAAGGCAAGCTCAGTAAACGCGATGGTGACCGTCTGGGTTTTCCAGTATATCCGTTGGAATGGAAGTCACCCGAAACAAGTGAAGTTTCAAGAGGTTACCGCGAAGACGGCTATTTCCCCGAAGCTTTTTTAAACCTGCTGGCTCTACTGGGCTGGAATCCGGGGACAGAGCAGGAATTATTTACAATGGATGAGTTAATTAAACTTTTTGATTTGAACAGGGTTGTCAAATCCGGTGCACGTTTTAATCCCAACAAAGCAAAATGGTTTAATCAGCAATATCTTAAACAAAAAAACAATGAAGAACTTGCTAAATTATATCAACCCGTTTTAAAAGAAAAAGGAATTGAAAAAGACAATAATTATGTGGCAAAGGTTTGCGGCATGATTAAAGAACGGGTCGTTTTTATCAATGATTTCTGGGGCCTATCATCCTATTTTTTTGCAGCACCCGATAGTTACGATGAAAAAACCGTAAAAAAATACTGGAAAGAAGAAACTTCTACCCGTATGCAGGAACTGGTAGCGATATTACAAGGTGTAAACGATTTTTCGAAAGAAGATACCGAGCATGCCGTACGCGACTGGATTAGCCGTAATGAATATCCAATGGGACATGTTATGAACGCTTTCCGTTTATCGATTGTAGGAACGTCGACGGGACCAAGCATGTTCGAAATCATCGAAATGATAGGTAAAGATGAAACAATAAATCGGATAAACAAAGCTATCGGCAGTATCTTGTTTTAGATTGTTAATTTGTTGAACTATTTAGTTGTGAGGTGTGATATGCGTACAGCGTATTATGAAACATAAATTGGAGAATGTGAGAATTATTTTCAAATACATTCATTTACTAATTATAAATTAAAAAAATTGCACATCACATATTTTTAATAAAGTCTTGCTATTTACTCTTGATTTTATATAATAATACTTAATGAATATTCCAGAATGAAAGTTTTTGTATTGTTTTTATGGCTTGTGTTGGCTGTAGCATGTAATAATGCAACACTAAAAAATATCGAGGCTGAAAATAAGCGGCTTAAAGAAGAATTGGAATTGTTTAAAAACCTAGAAAATAACCGGCAAAAAGCAATGCAGCATGCCGATACCCGCATGTTTAAACTGGAAAACGAACGAGATATTTTATCGGTTTTGTTCGATACCGAAGACTTTGATGTTAACGAACGTGCTGTTTGGACGCCAAATTTTGATGAACGGCTCAATTTTCCGGTTTCGTACGATGGTTTCTGCTACACAACAATGGATAAGGTATTGTTATATAATGACAATTTTGCGCGGGCAATAATAGTTTTCGGCACATACGAAATTATGGATGATGGGCAACCTAACGACGGGCATTCGTCGGCGCCAATGTTAAGCCTGGCCTATTTTACCCAACGCGGAGCTAATGAATGGGAACTTTCAACATTCCGAAAATCGTTTGTGCATCATGGTTCGTGGGGTGAAATGGGTGATGTTGAAATAAAACAAGTTGGTAAGCAAAAATTTGTTCTCGATTTATCATGGGGCTATTCCAATATGGGTGAAGCCACCAGCTGGACAAGCTATTACTCTATTCCTAATTTCGAAGTAATATTCGGTATTGCAACTGCCCACTCATTTACAAGTTTTGAAGACGACGACGGTAAAGCCTATGACTATGAAACAAGGCTAACCGTAAAACCGTCAGATAAGGAATATTTTGATATAATTGCCGAAACTACAGGTACAAAACCAAATAATAAAGAAGATGAAGAGGTCGTAATTTCGGCCAATAACGATCAGTTATTCTATTATAATGAACAGGCCGGAGTATATGTCGAAAAAATCACCTATAAATATTGATTATTGATAAAAACCACTATTGTTGGGTTAATTTCATTTTGAAGTCAGTTTACGTTTTGATAATCGTTATTTTATATTTAATCTTATTGTACGGTGATTTGAAATAATAAATTCTGCCATGTCCAAGCCTGTGCCAGGCAATCATCACGACCTGTATAAGATTGAAAAAGTCTTTGCATGAATTATTCACAACATTGGCCATGGCAGGTATAAGTTTGGCTGGACTTTTTATCAATGCCGAAAAATTAACAAAAATAAAAAGTCATGATGACTTCTTTGTCAAAATAAATATAATACTCAATCAACAATAATCAATTTACAACATTTACTTATTGCATCCAATTAAAAACAAGACAGCCCGTAAAGCTGTCTTGTTTTTAAGTTTTTACTTTTTTGATTCTTCAATCGAAACTTTTCTGAATTCTTTCAAAGCCTTTTCAATAGCTAACGAAGTTTTGCGGGCACGAGTACCGGCTGCTTTGTTTCCTTTTTCTACCTGCAATGTTGCATCAGTTGTAAACTCTGCAAAAAGCTGATTCAAGTTTTCTAATAACTTTTTCATGATATAGTTTTAAAAATAATTTAGGCAAAGATATTAATCTCGTTGTTTAAATATACTCATTATTGATTATTTTGTTATACTTTTAAGTCTGGCCAACCGTTTTTTATGGTTTATTTTTCTGTATATAAATAAATTAACAGCATAATGAATGTCAATAAATATTTTTAATATTTTTATTCCGAATTTACAATTTAGAATATTCAGATTCTTAATTTAAAACTCCGGCTAAAATGATAAAACAAATTTTATTGGTAGGACTTGGAGGAGGTGTCGGCAGTATATTGCGTTACCTGACATCTTTTTTCATATTTAAAAAATATTCAACAGCTTTTCCCTGGGGAACTTTTGTTGTAAACATATTGGGTTGTTTAATAATCGGTTTTTTAATCGGCTTATCGGAAAAAAGTGATATATTAGACAAGGATTTAAGGTTATTACTTGTTACAGGATTTTGTGGCGGCTATACCACTTTTTCAGCATTTTCAGCTGAAAATTTCCAATTGTTTGAAACTGGCAACTACATACTCCTTACTACGTATATTGCTGCAAGTGTTATAATCGGAATTTTAGCAACATGGAGTGGTTATATATTAGCTAAAATTTAGAAATCAATAATTATAACCGTAACAAAATAAATATATTATCTGCAATGCAGATTATAAAGTATCAGTATATCAATCCTTTTTAACATTCTTCCTTTTTACTTGTTAACCTATTTATTATAGGTTTTCTCTATATACGTATAAATTTTTTCTATAATGAATTTCATTGAGTTGAGGAATTCTTTTTTTACATTTGTTAATGTTAAACAAGTAGTGTTTTACCTTAAACCGGATAAAAATGAATGTATTTAGGCGAGTATTTCGTTTTTATTACGAAGGCTTTAAAAGCATGACTATAGGAAAAACCCTATGGTTGATTATTTTGATAAAGCTATTTATCATGTTTGTCGTGTTAAAGCTTTTCTTTTTCCCCAATTATTTAAATACTAATTTTAAAACCGACGAAGAGCGGAGTAAACACATTATTGAAGAGTTAGTTAACCCTATTAAATGATAAGATTATGATTGACAGTATTCTCACGTCTTCAGTTGTAGAATGGTCGCGCTTGCAGTTTGCTCTCACGGCTATTTTCCACTGGTTTTTTGTGCCGTTAACACTAGGGCTTTCCTTTATGATTGCCATAATGGAGACCATATATGTGAAAACAGGCAACGAATTCTGGAAAAGAGTGACCAAATTCTGGATGACTATTTTCGGGATAAATTTCGCTATCGGAGTAGCAACGGGTATTATCCTCGAATTTGAATTTGGGACAAACTGGTCGAATTATTCATGGTTTGTAGGTGACATTTTCGGTGCGCCGCTGGCTATTGAAGGTATTTTAGCCTTTTTTATGGAAAGTACGTTTATTGCCATCATGTTTTTCGGATGGAATAAGCTGAGCAAAAGAATGCATTTGTCAGCATCATGGCTAACGGCATTCGGAGCAAATATATCGGCATTGTGGATATTGGTAGCCAACGGCTGGATGCAATACCCTGCCGGAATGAGGTTTAACCCTGACACCGCCCGGAATGAAATGGCTAACTTCTGGGAGGTTTTATTCTCGCCGGTGGCTATTAACAAGTTTTTCCATACGGTAACTTCGGCCTATGTTTTAGCCGCCATTGCGGTTATCGGCATCAGCGCCTGGTTTTTGTTAAAAAAACGCGAAAAAGAATTTGCTAAAAAAAGTATTATTATTGCAGCTACTTTCGGCTTATTCAGTTCGGCCGCTTTACTATGGACAGGCGATGGTTCGGCCTATCAGGTTGCCCAAAAGCAACCGATGAAATTGGCTGCTATGGAAGGCTTGTATGAGGGGAAAACAAGTGCTGGATTAAGTGTTATCGGGATGATTACCCCCGGCAAAGAGTATAATGACGGGAAAGATGATTACGTATTTAACCTACACATTCCCGGATTTTTATCGTTTTTAGGTTATCGCGATTTTAATGCGTTTGTGCCGGGTATTAACAACCTTATTGAAGGAGGATATGAATATACCGACGAAAACGGGCAAAAGCAGATTGCCATACCTGTACAGGAAAAAATCGAACGGGGTAGGTTTTCGATAGCAGCCCTTGCCGAATACAAGGAAGCTAAGGAAAAGGGCGACGAAGCCGCTGCCGCCGATGCCCGCCGTCGCCTTGAAGCCGATTTCAAATATTTTGGGTACGGCTACCTCAGTAACCCAACGGATATTATACCGCACGTGCCGCTTACGTTTTACAGTTTCCGTATAATGGTTGGCCTGGGTATATTTTTCATTCTTGTATTTATTCTTGCTTTATGGGCAGCCTTTAAACAAAAGCTCGAAAACAAGCGTTGGATGTTATACGTGTTTTTATGGAGCATACCGTTGGTTTACATAGCATCGCAATGCGGGTGGATTGTTGCCGAACTTGGCCGCCAGCCCTGGGCCATACAGGATTTAATGCCTACAGTAGCGGCAGTATCACGTATTGATGCGGGGGCAGTGATGACAACATTTTTCCTATTTTTTGCACTGTTTACCATACTGTTGATTGCCGAAATAAAGATATTGCTCACGCAAATCAAAAAAGGCCCTAAAATCGAAAATAGTTAATGGTAATGTGTTAATTGAGAATTATTATAATAAATACAAGAATCAAGATTTTATATTCTCAAAACAAGGTATATAACCGTAATGTAAATATTTATTAAACTTTATACGATATAAAATCGACTATACTCAACTGACATTTAACTATTAACATCTAATATTCAAATTATTAAAACAATGGATACAACATACATTTTTTTACAACATTACTGGTGGTTCCTGGTATCGCTGTTGGGAGCGCTTCTGGTTTTCCTGCTTTTTGTACAAGGCGGACAAACGTTAATATACTCCATTGGAAAAACCGATGACGAACGCACCGTAGTTATTAACGTACTGGGGCGCAAATGGGAGTTTACCTTTACTACGCTAGTTACTTTCGGCGGCGCGTTTTTCGCATCGTTTCCTCTGTTTTACTCCACCAGTTTCGGCGGTGCGTACTGGGTTTGGATGGCTATTCTGATATTTTTTGTTATTCAGGCTGTTTCATACGAATTTCGGGCAAAAGCCAATAATCTGCTGGGTAAAAAAACATACGAAACATTTCTCTTCCTGAACGGCATGTTGGGCACAATATTGCTAGGGACTGCTGTTGCAACATTCTTTACGGGCTCGATGTTTTCAGTTGATAAGATGAACCTTACCAATTTAGGTGGAAACGTCGTAATCTCAGGATGGGAGACTCCATATCACGGGCTCGAGGCTGTACTTAATCCAGTAAACGTGGCCTTAGGTTTGGCAGTATTCTTTTTATCGCGTATACTGGGTTCGCTTTATTTTATCAATAGTGTGGAAAACAGCAATATTACCAAGCGCGCTAAAAAACAATTATGGTACAACACTATTCCGTTTTTAGTGTTCTTCTTATTTTTTTTAGTGGCTATTTTATTGCGTGACGGTTTTGCCGTAAACCCCGATACCGGACAAGTGGACATGGAGTCGTACAAATATTTTAACAATTTTATCCAGATGCCTATTGTTCTGATTGTATTTTTAGCAGGCGTATTACTGGTTCTTTACGGTGTAGGACGCTCGTTATTTACGAATTGGGCAAAAGGAATATGGTTTGCCGGAATCGGTACAGTTTTAACCGTGCTTGGCTTATTGCTTAATGTAGGGTACAACAATACGTCGTATTACCCATCGACATACGATCTGCAAGGTTCGTTAACCATATTCAACAGTTCATCAAGTAAATTTACATTAATGGTAATGAGCTATGTGTCAATATTAGTGCCTTTTGTGCTAGCTTATATTGTTTATGCATGGCGGGTCATGAACAAAAAGAAAATTAGCATTGACGAAATTAAAAATGATTCACACGCATATTAAGTATTGAAGATTTTAGATTTTTGTAATATACTGATATAGATATTCTATGATTTCTGAAATATAACAGCAAATTAATTTAATTACTTAGTTAATTTATATACAATTACTTATTTTTATTTAATACTTCTGAAATTATGTTCTATGAGATAATAACTTTTATACTATGGCCGGTATTTATTTATGTAACTTACAGGGTGTGTGTATGGGCCATTAAAAAATATGAGAAGATAGAGAAACCCAGATAGAACTGGTAAATAAATATTTTTACTGCGGATAGTTAATTTTGACGGATATAAAAAATAAATCCACCCCTTGTTGTTTTATGAAGAGTGTCCCGAAAAGTTTAGAGGAGTTAATAATATTTTAGGTTATGGATTGAGTTCGATATGGAATTGGGCTCAATCCATTTAATTTTAGTTTAATTCGTTTATTGTTATAATAATCAATAGAGTCTTCAAGTTCTTTTCTAAAATACTCAATAAGGTTAAACTTCTGCAAATATAATAACTCGGATTTTAAATGTCCTAAGAAATTTTCAATAAAAGCATTATACAGATAATTTCCTTTTCTGGACATGTTCTGTTTTATTCCTTTTTATTATAACAGGTATTGTCAGCCCTGATCAGAATGTAAAATCAAACTTGTATCATCTGGTATTCTTGTAAATGCCTTTTGGATCATATCCATAGTCTGATGAAAAGTAAGTCGCTATGCTATATTATACTAATAATTTCACCATTAAACAAATATTTGGTAAAGAAAGCATCCCTGATTAATCCTAGATTATGCCTGCGTTTTCTTTTTTCTATAAATTGCTATTGATTATTTATCAAGTTTGTAGGATAAGAACTCATTATTTTGAATTTTGTGGTGAAAATCAAAAATGGATTTTTTGCCTTACATTTGAAATACCCTAGAAATATTTTAGTTCCATCCCCTAACAGGTTCTACAACAAAATTGTCAAAATATATGACATATGTATGTTAATCTTTTTTATATTTGTGTTGTTATTATGCGAAATTGAATAACAGCATGAAAGACACTAATAAAGCAAGTAATAATAAAACCCATAACAGCAAAAAGAGAAAACCCCATCACGGGCGTAATGTGCAAGTATGCAGAGAGATTAGAGGAGTAAAGCAGTCGGCTCTGGCCGAATTGATAGGTGTAAGTACCCGTACAATGGCACGTTACGAGAGCCAGGATATTTTGGAAAACAGCATTTTAGAAAAAATAAGCGAAATATTAAATTTTAGTATCGAATTTATGGAAGAATTAAATACCAATAGCAATTTAAAAGTTATTAATGTAAACGAAGGCGGTAAACTATTTACTGATAGCAGCCAGGATAAAAATTTTGAGTCAAATTCTACCGACAGCAGTAGTAGTGCCACAAACAACGGCATATCCATTGAAAATTACGATAGGATTTACGAAATGTTAATGACTGAACGAGAAAAAGTTATACGGCTTGAAATTGAACTAAAAATATTGAAAGAGCAAAAAGGAAATAACTAAAAAAGCGTACCGATGTATAATATTATAATCATATTATACGACAAATTATTGCATATTTTATGCGGAATTTTTTTAATATAATTGATCTATTTCGAATAATTTTATGCCCTTGTAAAGAACATTAAGGGAATAAAAACACAAGCACTTAATCTCCTAAAACAGAAATAATAAGATGTTTAATATATCCATATTTAGTTAAGCAAAGTTAGACAATCCCATTACCAATTAATCACAGCACGAAAGGCTACGATACCCTGCATCGCAGCCTTTTAAATTTTAAACTTTATTTTTAATCGCCTATATACTAGTATTATACCATTCCGCAAATGACGGATAAAGTTTTTTTATCCGACCTGTGCATCCTCAGCGGTAAACCGCCAGTTTATTTTTGCATTTTTAATTGTTTCTTGTCGTCTGCCTTGCTTTTAATTGCTTTTAACCCATGTTAAAATAGCGTTCCGTAAATTTGTAAAAACCGGCTTAATGGTCAAAAGCAGGATAAAAAAGGTGCGAAATCATTTAATGCTCAAAATTCAGGAAAGAGTTGAAGCGGGTAGTTGCCTGTACACAGGCAACTACCCGCTTCAACTAAAATAGCGCCTAAAATACTCGTCAATAAATATTTTTCGATTGTTCTTAAACAGTCTGTTTTAATGGCTCACTTGCCAAACCCTGTGTTTAGGCATAGAGTTTTGATAAGCGGAAAAGAAAAAAAGGTATATCAAGAACTCCCCTGAGTTCAGCCCTGAACGATTTGATTTTTGAGTTGAAAGATTCTGCCGACGCATTA
>JAISFN010000003.1 GCA_031263585.1 Prevotellaceae bacterium
AGAGAGAGAGAGAGAGAGAGAGAGAGAGAGTTAGTATCTCAATATTATCTAAAAATGGACAGTAAAGGCATTTGCTCTGCGGGGCAGATGCCTTTTGTTATATACCAATATAACAAGCGCTATCCTTGTTTAGACAGCTTTTCGAAAATAAACCAACCCCAATTTATTAACTTAAAATGTTTATTATGAAACAATTTTTATTTATCGTTCTGTGCTTGTTTGTGAGCGTTGGCATATTGCATGCCCAAACAAGAGTGACAGGAAAAGTGACTGATTCGGGTACAGGAGATCCGTTGCCTTTCGTAACGGTATTTGTAAAAGGTACCACGCTGGGAGCAGAAACTGACGAAAAAGGCAGTTTTTCCATTAGCGTACCCAGTAATGCTACAACGTTAGTTTTTAGCCTTGTAGGATATACGGCTGTAGAGATGGATATTAATAACCGCACAGTGATTGATGTTGTGTTAACATCCGAAGCTATTAGTTTGGATCAGGTTGTGGTTACGGCTATGGGTATAAGCCGGGAACAGCGGGCTGTAGGATATGCGGCTCAAGAGATTAAGGCCGAAGCTTTAACCCAGACACGGCAAACCGATTTAAATAATGCCCTTGTTGGAAAAGTTGCAGGAGTGAGATTTTGGGGAGCCTCCGGTTCAACTTTCGATGCCGGTAGGGTTGTTTTAAGAGGCGCCAGTACATTATCAAACTCAGGCGCTGGAGGTAGTGATCCTATTTATGTGCTCGACGGAGTTATTACAAACGTTAATGCAATAAATATGGATGATGTTGAGTCTATTAACGTTTTAAAAGGCGCGGCGGCAACAGCGCTTTACGGAAGCCGCGGCGGTAACGGCGCAGTTATTATCACTTCGAAAACAGCGCCTAAGGACAGATCTCAGTTTTCTATAAGCCAAACGCTTACTGTGGAAAATGTAAAAGTTGGTAAAAATTACCAAAGCCAATATGGCGGTGGCGCATTGTATACTCATTCAAGAGAACCTATTGATGGGAGCATTAGTTCTGGCGAGTTTAATACATTTAACTATAATCCGGCTATCCATGATAGTTATTTGTCGGTAATGGATGGGATGCGGTATTATGATATGGGGACAGATGAAAGCTGGGGCCCTCCTTTGGATGGAAGAGAATATGCGCCATGGTACGCATGGGACCCTACTCATCCAAAATTCGGACAAACAGCTCAATGGACGCCTCAACCTGAGGATAACTTGAAGGATCTTTATAAAACAGGTGCAATGTCTACTACTAATATTGCATTTGCTCGTTCGGCAGGTAAATTTTCAACGCGTGTATCGTTTACAAATGTTAACAGAACCGGGGTTATTGATAATAGTAGCGCTGTTAGGCGTTTCTTCTCGGTTAATACGCGGTTTAATGCAACCAATCGTTTGAGTATATCGCTTGACTATAAGTATACTTACCGGAAAAACCATAATGCCGGAACAGAAGGATACAGTACATTAGGTAACGCCCAATATACTTATGCCCAATGGGGTGCAAGAAACGTGGCGCTTAAGGATTTAAAAGATTATAGACGCCCTGACGGCTCATTCAGAAGCTGGAATATATCAAGCCCTGTAAACTATAGAACAAATGCATACCATGACAGCCCTTGGGCGATTTATGAAGAGATAAACAGGGATGGAATAAGCCAATGGAATGTTATTAACGGAAATGTAAATTACGAAATTATTAAAGATAAGCTGTCGATAGGCGGAACTTTTAATGGAAATATGCGGTTTAACGAGTCGACGAATAAGATACCTAACGGAACGACTTATGGCAGCCCGTATACAAGTGGTTATTTCAGCCTTAGCCAATACAATATAATGGATACTCAAATACAAGGATATCTTTCATATAAAGATAAATTTTTAAATGGCAAGCTGGATGTTTCGGCCAACTTATTTGGCGAAACGCGTAACTATAAATATAACTTACTAGAGGGGGTAACTTCGGGCGGAACCATGTATAACGGGTATTGGAATTTTGGAGCATCGCTGAGCACTCCGCCGGCATCGAACACATTGAACGAGCAAAAAGATAACAGCTTTTTTGGAACAGCATCAATAGGATGGGATAGGACATATTACCTGGAAGTTTCGTTACGTAATGACTGGACTTCGACTTTGCCGGATTCTGGTAACAGTTATTTATATGGCGGAGTCTCTCTTGCCGCTAATTTAAATAATTATTTGAAAAATGTTCAATGGTTGGATTTTTGGAAGGTAAGAGCGTCGATGGCTCAGGTAGGCAGTACAATGAGCCCATATCAGGTTTACGAAGTATATTCGTCGGGAACAAAGTATGGCGGCTTAGCCGCTATGACTGTAGGTACTGTAGAGTATAATCCCAATATTAAACCTACAATATCTACGTCGTGGGAAGTTGGAACCGAATTTAAGTTTTTCAAAAACCGTTTATGGGGAGACGTAAACTTTTATGTTAAAGATTCAAAAGACCAAATTATCAACTTACCGGTAACCCCGACATCAGGGTATAGTACACGTAAAATGAATGCCGGCCTTATCCGTAATAAAGGTGTTGAAATAAGTTTAGGCGGAACACCTATAAGAACCAAAGATTTTGAATGGGACCTTTGGGGTAACTTAGCCTTTAATAAAAATGAGCTTAGAGAGCTAGATAAGAGCAATATCAATTTAACTCGTTATCAATTAGACTATTATGGTCTTTCGAGCCGTTTGTATTTGTATGCAGAAGTAGGAAAACCGTTGGGTACAATTATGGGTAGTTATTTTGAAACAGATGATAATGGCAATCGTATTTTTGATGCCTATGGTAGGCCTGTTGTTAATACTGCAACATCGGCCATGAAGGAACTTGGTAGTATTCAGCCGGATGCAACCGGAGGTTTCGGAACGTCTTTCTCATGGAAAGGGCTTCGTTTAGCGGTTTCATTTGATTTCCAGATTGGAGGTAAAGTGGCATCAGTATCTAACATGTATGGCGAAGGTTCCGGAATTTTGAAAAGTACAGTTGCCGTTAATGATAGAGGCGTTAACATTCGCGAGCCTTTGGCAAATGGAGGCGGCATAAAAGTAGAGGGTGTGCAACGAAATACAGACGGATCATATAGTCCTTTTAATGATTATGTTAGCGCTTATAATTATTTTAAGTATAAGTCAAGAGTATGGGAAGATTGGATTTATGATGCCAGCTATTTATCAATGCGCGAAGTATCGTTAAATTACAAAATACCCCAATCGCTTGTTGACAAGTTAAATGTTGGTTTATCGGGGGCTAATGTATCATTTATTCTTCAAAATCCTTGGCTGATTCATTCCGGAGTGCCTAATGTTGATGGATCGGCAATAGGAAATGCACGGTATGGTTACATAGAAGGAGGACAAACTTTCAGTACGCGTACAATGGGATTTTCAATTAATTTAACATTTTAAATAGTAGATAGTTATGAAAAAGATTAAATATTACTTAAGTATATTTATACTATTCGGTATAACAATTACATCTTTAAACAGATGTGATGATTTTGGTGATATGAATTATGACCCCAATAAACCGTCAAGTCCTGACACACGGCTTTTATTTGTTCAGGCAAGCAGGTTTGTTCGCGATTTTCACCTTACCGGCACATACGATCCTTGGGCTATACTTTATGTACAATATATATCGGAACAGAAAAATATCCAATATTCTAATTATCAGATGACCGGTTATGAATTAACGAGGTATTATACTGCAGTATTTAGAGTTTTAGAAGATATTATGCGTTTAAATAACGATGAAAGCTGGAAAAATACTGCTTTTGTACAGGGACTCGCAGAAAATGCAACACAAATAGCTATGTGTAGAACGCTAAGAGCTTATTATTATATGCATTTGACCGATGCAACAGGTATGATTCCTTATTCAGAAGCTCTTCAGGCAAAAAATGGTAATTATACTCCGAAATATGATGAGCAACAATCTATTTATAATGATTTGTTTAAGGAGTTAAATGAAGCATATGTTCAGTTTGTTGGCAATGATGTTTTCCCTGGTAAAAATTATGATATCCTTTATAAAGGGGATATTGCTAACTGGAAGAGATTTAATGCTTCTACCCGTATGCAATTGGCTATAAAGTTATTTAAACGTGATGAGGCAAAAGGAAAAACAGAGTTTGCAAAGGCTTTTTCTGAGGGCTTTATCCAAGAAAATAGCCAGTCTTTTACATATACTTATGACATTAATATTCCGCAGCCTTTATATGCTAATATGTTGACTCGCGTGGACTTTCAACCAAGTGAAGTAATTATAAATACGCTTTTGGATTATGACGACCCGCGGATATCGGCATATGCTGTAAAAAACTTGTATGGAACATATTATGGGGTGCCTTATGGTTTAACAGCGAGTGTTGCAGCAACCATTAACCCAGATACTATTTCGCATTTTAATCCGAAATACTATGCAGAGCAAAATACAGCATATTTGACCACTCCGTCGATAATGTATTTGGCTGCTGCCGAAGCTGCTGAAAGAGGCTGGATTACTGCATCGGCCGAAGAAATGTATAAAAAAGGTATTGAAAAGGCATTTGAACAACATGGCTTTACAACAACCGAATTCAATACTTACTATGCTCAGGCAAAAGTGGCATATACAGGTACAAAAGATGAAAAAATAGCCAAAATTGCAATGCAAAAATGGATAGCATCTTATATGCAAGATTCGTTTGAAGCATGGGCAGATTGGAGAAGGCTGAGTGTGCCGGATTTGAAAGTAGGGCCAAACAGTACCATACCTGAAATTCCGCGCCGTAGGATGTATGTGGTAAATGATGCCAATGGTAATGAAGCAAATTTACAAGACGCTATTAGTAAACAAGGACCAGATGCCTTGAGTACAAGGGTGTGGTGGGATATGGAATAATAAGAATAGATTTTATTTTCGTTTTATAAGCTATTTTTATATGGTATTATTTTTATACCAAGAGCGCCTCAATTGAGGCGCTCTTTTTATTTTTTATCAACATATTATTGTTTTATGTTTATGAAATTGACATATTTTTGATAAAGTAAAGAAAAAAAACTCCATAAATACTTAAATTTATGGAGTTTGTCTGTTTATGTCGTCTTTCTGTCAGACTTTCCAGCTCCCCAGCTAGGACTTGAACCTAGGACCCCATGATTAACAGTCATGTGCTCTAACCAACTGAGCTACTGAGG
The DNA here is from genome assembly GCA_031263585.1 of Prevotellaceae bacterium. Classification (GTDB taxonomy): domain Bacteria; phylum Bacteroidota; class Bacteroidia; order Bacteroidales; family UBA932; genus JAISFN01. Next base: position 5,214 of record JAISFN010000003.1, read on the forward strand.
AATTTTATGTTTACTTTCCTTGAAAACCCTACAATATTGCATTGTTCTCTTAGAGAAGAGAGGGCAAAAGTAAGATAAAAGTTTGAATTGTGCAACATCTTTTCATAAAGTTTTTTATAAAATATTTAAGTGCTTGTACTTCAATATGTATAGAATATCTGCTTAAAGATTTTCAGCAATCGAACCAGTCAAACTGCTGAGATACACAATGTACTAAAACCTTATCATTTTCTTTATGCGTTGATAAAAACAACAATATATTACGGGTATCATGGTGAGGCGGGGCGTTAATTATAAAGTCGGGATCACCGTCTCCGTCAAGGTCTCCGATAAATAAAATCTCGACTTTTGAATTATCCAATAATTCTTCATTAACCAGAACTTGCTTAATATTTTTAGTTTCATTAGCTAATATAAGTCTGTAATTATCAATAGAATTATCTTTGTGATTAACTGTTCCCTCTCCTAAAAACGAGTAATTCCCTTTGTTAAACGTAAAAATATAATTTTTATTGGGTAAAATAAACCGGCGGTTCGGGGCTATAAAGTGTGTCTCTATTGCATTTTGGGTATATTGTTTTAAGCCCCAAAACAGATATAAACACTCACCTTTAGCCGTGGCTTTGGTTGTAAAAATCGAATCGCCCGAACAAGCATCGAGTGACGACTCTACTTTAATTTTAGTCGGCTTTAAAAAATAACTATCGCCTACCTTGAATAAACCGGTATAGTCAAATTGCTCATAACCATGAGGGTTAAACCCCCCTGAATACCGATGTCCTAATAAAACCGATATTTTTTGTTCGGATTCGCCGGTTATGTCAGGTTGAGCGAAAATGCAATACACCGGTGCAAAAATGAGAAAAAGACTTATTATTACCTGCTTCATAAAAATCAATTTAATAGATAAAATACAAACCTATAAAAAAACAATAAAATTACTAAAGTTTTTGTTCAATGCGATACAATATCGCAAATAACGCTTATTATTTTAGTCTGCTTTTCTTTTTCGATATCAAAACTAAGAACATCGCCAAGTTCTACTATGGAATCATTCAAGGCAAGTTACTGCTAAATTTTGAATTTGTTGTCGTATAATTACAAAATTCGATATTTTAAAATATAATACAATAATATACAGTTGATTGATATATAAATTGAGAATAACTTGCGAAACTGTTTAGTAATGATTTGACAGTTTACAATTACGCTAAAAAGACTTATCTTTGCGGTACAAAATACAGTTGATTATGAAATTTGGTGTTGTTATTTTTCCGGGGTCTAATTGCGACCACGATATGATATATACTTTCCAGAATATTCTGGAGCAAGAAGTTATTACGTTGTGGCATAAAGATCACGATTTGCAGGGAGTTGACGGCATTTTGCTGCCAGGGGGCTTTTCGTATGGCGATTATTTACGTTCGGGTGCATTGGCCCGGTTTTCGCCGATAATGAATGAAGTAATCGAGTTTGCCGATAAAGGCGGATTTGTATTTGGCGTTTGTAACGGGTTCCAGATATTGTGTGAGTCGGGATTGTTGCCAGGAGCCTTGTTGCACAATAGTAACCAGAAGTTTATTTGTAAAAACGTTTATATTTTACCCGACTCGAAAAATACCCACGCAACCTATCATCTGGATAAAAACAGGCCTCTCAAAATTCCGATTGCACACGGCGAAGGAAGGTATTATGCCGATAGCGATACTTTAGCCTCTATGCGCCAGAACGGTCAAATACTTTTCCGTTATTGTGATGAACAAGGGGGTATTTCACAAAACATCAATCCGAATGGGTCGGTTGAAAACATTGCCGGAATATGCAACGAGCGGAAAAACGTATACGGCATGATGCCCCATCCCGAACGGGCTGTCGACGATGAACTTAATAACACCGACGGACGTTTGATTTTTGAATCGATTTTAAAGATGCTAAAGTAAAACAGGATAATAGTAAAAAATGACTTGTGGAAATCGGGAAATTCAGAAAAGAATTTCCCGATTTTTTGTTTAGTATTCATTGTAGAGGAGCAAGATCTTACACTCCTACAATGAATTAGGCTATTTAGCTTTTATACCACATCCATTTCCACAGTTCTTTAAACGTAGCTTTTTTGCCGTACATTAAAATCCCTACTCTGTAAATTTTACCCGACAACCATGTAAATACAACAAAGGTAGCTACTAAAAGCCCTAAGGAAAGTTCTAGTTGCCAAATAGGTACACCAAATGGTACGCGTGCAAGCATTACCATAGGAGAGGTAAGAGGTATCATCGATCCCCAGAACGACATGGTACTATTGGGGTATTGGAAAGTATGCATCATCATTAGAAAACCTATAATTAACGGAATTGTAACCGGCATAATAAGTTGTTGTGTTTCCGTTTCGTTTTCAACAGCCGAACCGATTGCCGCAAACATCGATGCGTATAATAAATACCCCAGTAAGAAATAAAGTAAAAAGCAAATTAAAATAGTTGCAACAGGTATACCATCAATAATTTGGCTTATCTGCGTTAACATTTCACTGTTTGCCGCCGCACCCTTCACTACCGAAGTATCGACACCCGTTACGGCGGTCATTTCGGTGGCGGTTTGTTGTACATCGCCTAAAAACATTTTTTGTGCGGCAAAAAGCAGCCCAATGGTAATTACTACCCATAAAATAAACTGGAGTAAGCCCACTGCTGCTATGCCAACTATTTTCCCAATCATTAACTGGAACGGGCGTACCGATGAAATAATAACCTCGATAATACGGTTCGATTTCTCCTCGATAACACCTCGCATAACCATGCTGCCGAACATAAAGATAAACATATAAATGAGGAAAGCAGACAGGTACGACAGCACCATCAAGGCCAAATTATTAGTTACCGATTCTTTTCCCTCCTTATCCCACTTTATGGTTTTAATGCTGATGTTTGTTTTTACCGCAGCTAATATTTTATCAAGATCTTCAATATCGTAACCTTTTAGCTTTTTCTCTTCAATCAGTTTTTCAATACTACTTCGGACATAATTCTGAACATCCATATTCACCTGCCTGTCGGAGTATAATGTAACATCGGCAGGATTATTTTGGCTATTCAATTCGCCTATATGCAGAACAATAGTATGCTCGCCTGTTTCTAAAAACTGCTCTTTTAAATTTGTTACCGAAGCGGTATTGTCAAATGTGAATTTTACCGTGTTGGTATTCTCCAAACGCCCATCAATCAACCCTGTTTGATCAATAATGGTAACTTTTTGCTCTTCCGAGTCCTTTGCCGTAAAAATAGCTATATAGGCAAATATAGCCCCTGCAAAAAGCAAGGGGGTTAAAAGAGTCATTATCAGGAATGATTTCTTTTTTACACGTGTTAAAAATTCTCTTTCTATAATCAGTAATATAGTTTTCATAATTTTACTCGGTATTTTACAATGATTATTAATTATATGTTATTCAGTGAATTATTCACGCGAAAGTGAATCGTCGCTACCAACCATTTTAATAAATATATCGTTCATGCTGGGGATAACTTCATTAAAATGTACAATTTCAACAACCGGTAACAGCAGCGATAACAGCTTATTGTCGCTATGTTTTTGCTGTGCCTTGATGCGTACTACGGGTATAGTTTTTTCAACCGTTTGCCCTTTCAGTTCATAATCGGGAGTTAAAGATTGTTTCAATTGCTCGATGTCTCCTTTGAAACCCACCTCGTAAATATTATCTCCATACTGGTAGCGTATTTGGTGAAGCTCGCCGCTTAATATATTTTTCGATTTATTAATCAAAACAATATCATCGCAAAGTTCTTCGACAGAGGCCATGTTATGTGTCGAAAATATTATGGTACTGCCGCTATCTCTGAGTTCTAGAATTTCATTTTTAATCAGTTGGGCATTAACAGGGTCGAATCCGCTAAACGGTTCGTCGAATATCAGCAATTTGGGTTTGTGCAAAATGGTAACAATAAATTGTACTTTTTGGGCCATCCCTTTCGACAATTCCTCTACTTTTTTATCCCACCAGGCCTGAATACCGAATTTAATAAACCACATTTTAAGTTGTTTAATAGCCTCGGGTTTCGATAGCCCTTTCAAACGGGCCAGGTACATAGCCTGCTCCCCGACTTTCATTTTTTTATACAATCCCCGTTCTTCGGGCAGGTAACCGATGTTGTAAATATCATCCGATACCATAGGGCGCTCGTCAAAATACAGCATGCCTTTATCCGGAGCTGTAATGCGGTTAATAATGCGGATAAGCGTTGTTTTGCCGGCTCCGTTAGGACCCAGTAACCCGAAAATACGCCCTTGCCGGACATTAATGCTTACATCATCCAAAGCAAGGTAATTGGTAAAACGTTTTTCAATATTCTCTGTTCTAAGCAACTCCATTATTTTTCAGTATTTGATTGTTAATTGTTAGTTTACCAAGCAAAATTATTTAAATTATTGATTGAAGATCTCGCTAATCGTAATACACACTATATTAATATATTATAAAATATAGATTTTGAATCTAAAATCAATGTACAATTATAAATTATAACCCTATTAGTCGCTTGTACTGATAAAAAATCACAATCGATTGTTAAATTTTAGAAGAAATTTATTTGTCATTGATTCATAAATCCTTGCTTCTTCAAAACTTCTAAGTATGTTCTAGATACATCAACAAATAATTTTTTGGAATAACGGTTATCCGTAAAAATCTGGGCTAAAGTTTCCTTTTTATTTATTTCAAGCAATTCCTTTGTCAAGGACGAAGACTCTTTTTCAGCATACAAACGGTTGATAGCATCCTCCGAATAATCATGATAAGTCTCGTTATGAACTACGGCTTCGAGGGGTAGGCGGTCGGTCAATCCGGGTTGTTCATCAGGATATCCCATTACTAGGGTTACTATCGGTACAACACCTGTTGGCAATTCCAGTATTTCGATAATTTTTTCGGCATTATACACAGTTGTGCCTAAATAGCAAATTCCTAATCCCTTGCTTTCGGCGGCAATACATACATTTTGTGCGGCAAGCAAGGCGTCGGTGGCTCCGGTAAAAAATGCCAGAAAATTATCATAACTCGGTTCGGCCTTACGTTGTTTACACCATTTTGTAAATCGGTTAAAATCTACACAAAAGGTGAGCTGAACAGGAGCTTTTGATGCAGGCTGATTGAAATGGCAAGGCGCCAAACGCTCTATCAATTCGGGCAAAGTGCTAATAACAATGCTGTATACCTGCATATTCCCTGTATTTGATGCCCGTATACCCGCTTCAAGAATTTCATTAATCAACTGTTGGTCGACGGGTTTATTTTTATATACACGGATCGAACGGTGCGCTAATAGATTTTCCATTAAAAATAAGTAATTTTGAGTTTATTTTATCGTACCAAAAATAAGTAATTTATCCGTAGTTATCTAATTTTAGCATATTTTAAGTATATTTGTGTTTACATTTTATTAAAGATAATGAACGATTATGCATTCAATCCCAATGATATAGGACGGATAAACGGTAATTATTTCGGATTACCGTATAGTATAGAAGAGTCTAAAATAGCTTTAATTTCCGTACCTTGGGATGTTACTACATCGTATACAGCGGGAACGATGTATGGGCCGCATGCTATTATCGAGGCATCGGTACAAGTTGATTTATTCGATTTCGATGTAAAAGATGCCTGGAAAATACGTATCGGAAGTATAGAGCTACATCTGACCGAGGATAGCAGCAGGTTGCGCGAACTGGCTGAGGAAGTTATTGTTTATCTTAAAGATGGAGGCTCGGTAACTGACAAAAAGATAGCACGGCACTTATCTTCAATAAATCGGGGATCCGAAAGAGTAAATAGTAAAGTATATACACAAGCCAAGCAATTTTTGGACAATGGTAAAATTGCCGCTGTAATTGGAGGTGAACACAGTGTACCTTTCGGTTTAATAAAAGCCATTACCGAAAAATATTCCGATGTGGGAATTCTGCATATCGATGCGCATGCTGATTTACGCAATGCATACGAGGGCTTCGAATATTCGCATGCATCAATCATGCATAATGTTATACATAAATGCGCCGGTATAAATAAGCTGGTGCAGGTAGGCATACGCGATTTGAGCGGAGAAGAATTCGACCTAATACAGCAAGATCTGCGAATTGTATTGTATAGCGATTATGCTTTGAAAGAGGCCGGATATAATGGCAAAACATGGGCGCAGCAATGCAATGATATTGTAGCCAATTTACCACAACACGTGTATATAAGTTTTGATATTGACGGTTTATCGCCCGAATATTGCCCCAGTACAGGTACTCCCGTTCCCGGAGGTCTAAGTTTTAACCAGGCTGTGTACTTATTAAAAACCGTAGCTTTATCAGGACGTAAAATCGTAGGTTTTGATTTATGCGAAGTAACACCCGGTGAATCGGGCGAATGGGATGCCAACGTAGGCGCCCGTGTGCTGTTTAAGCTTTGTTGTTATACCTACCTGTCTAACAATCGTATAAAGACCTAAATTTCAAAAAAATCTATAGTATCATATGGATAATTTCAAAAAAAAGTCTATTTCAAAATTCCATAAACAATTCATTTTAAATCGTCGTATTAAACGCAGAAAATTAGAAACCTCATTCACAAGCTTTTTTCGTCGCGAAGCCTCTGGCGGGATACTGCTTCTTGTTGCCACCATACTGGCTCTGGTATTTGCCAATGTTCCTGCCTTATCTTTCCTTGAAAATTTCTGGTCGGAAAACATCACGCTACAGATGTTTGACCAAACATTCGAATTTAATTTCCGCCTAATTGTCAATGACGTCTTAATGGTCATTTTCTTTTTCGTTGTAGGGCTTGAGATTAAGCGTGAGCTTAAGGTGGGTGAGCTATCGTCCATAAAACAGGCATCATTGCCCATTGTTGCAGCTATTGGCGGAATGCTTGCTCCGTCACTTATATATGCCCTGTTTAATTACAATGCCGGTAGCGAGGCAACCCGTGGATGGGGTGTACCCATGGCAACCGACATTGCTTTTGCCATAGGGATACTGGCCTTATTGGGTAACCGTGTGCCTGTTGCCTTAAAAGTATTTTTAACAGCTTTGGCCATAGTCGATGATTTGGGGGCTATTTTGGTAATTGCCATATTTTACCCTACGCATGATATACATTTGACAATGCTTTTGGTTGCCGGAATTGTATTCGGGTTGTTAATCCTGTTCAACATAATGCGTATATACAGCCCAATACCTTACTTATTGCTAGGTCTATCTTTGTGGTTTTTTATCCTTCAGTCGGGCGTACATGCTACCATTGCTGGGGTTTTGCTGGCTTTCACCATTCCCTCCCGCACCGATATCAATCAGGTACGTTTTTATGTGCGTGCAAAATACTTACTGAAAGATTTCAGGGAGTCCTATTCTTCCGATTTAAAATTGATAATGAACACTGAAGAACAGGATCAACTTCAAATGCTATCGAACGAAATTGAAAAAGTCAGCCCGCTAATGTTGCGGATGGAGCATAACATGCACCCCTGGGTAATGTATGTTATTATGCCGGTATTTGCCTTGGCAAATGCCGGCATACAATTCAGTCTCAATACGGTTAACGGGCTTTTCAGCTCTATTTCGGTCGGGATATTTTTCGGCTTGTTAATAGGGAAACCTTTAGGAATAGCGCTGCTCAGCTTTATTGCCGTAAAATTTAACATTGCCTGTTTGCCGCAAGGAACAAAGTGGAAGCAAATTATCTCGTTAGGCTGCCTTGCCGGTATTGGCTTTACCATGTCAATTTTTATAAACGGACTTGCATTTTCAAATCCCGAAACTGTTGAAATAGGTAAAATGGCCATTTTAGTAAGCTCAACGGTTGCTGGGATAATAGGATGGTTATTGATAAACCGTTCGGCTCCTATAACCAGAAATTTATAAGGGTGGAGAAGAATGATTTTTTTGCATTGAAATGTTTTTATAATTAGAGGTATTCAGGATATTCTTCTGCCAGTATAGGCTTGCAGTCTGTGCCAAAATTGGTTTTAATACAATCCTTGCAAGGTACGGACTACAAGCTCGCACCGACGGACGAGCATGGTCGGCACATACTTATTCGTGAGGCTGTCTTAAAAGTCGTATTTTAATCCGTTTTTATAATTCTGAGTAAAATGAACGAACTTATTGTCTCTATTAAATCAGAGCATCAGATGGCAATATCCGCTTTAATTGCAGGGTAAGGGTCGTAGCCGGTAAGGGTGAAATCCGGATAGTCGAAATCAAAAATAGAATTGATTGCTGGATTTAGCGTCATATCGGGCAGGGGACGCGGTTCACGTTGCAGTTGTGTTTTTACCTGCTCTAAATGATTTAGGTATATATGCGTATCACCGAAAGTATGCACGAAATCTCCCGGTTTTAAACCGCAAATCTGTGCAAACATCATGGTAAGTAAGGCGTACGATGCTATGTTAAACGGAACACCTAAAAATACATCGGCACTACGTTGATACAACTGGCACGATAACTTCCCGTTATTTACATAAAACTGGAACAGGGCATGGCAGGGTGGTAACGCCATACAGTTTATTTCGCCTACGTTCCATGCCGAAACAATGTGCCGCCGCGAGTCGGGGTTGTTTTTAATGGAACTGATAAGTTGCGTTATCTGGTCGATGTGCCGGCCGTCGGGCACAGGCCACGAGCGCCATTGGTAACCGTAAATATGCCCGAGGTCGCCATTGGCATCTGCCCATTCGTTCCAAATAGTAACTTTATTATCATTCAGATATTTTATATTGGTGTCTCCTTTCAAAAACCATAACAGCTCGTAAATAATCGACCGTAAATGGAGCTTTTTAGTGGTTAACAATGGAAATCCTTCTTCCAAATTAAACCGCATCTGGTAGCCGAATACGTTGATAGTGCCTGTTCCCGTACGGTCGGTTTTTTTGCTTCCGTTTGTTAATATATGGTCTACTAATGTATGGTATTGTTTCATGTAGCTATTCTATTTCTTCCTTTGTTACCAATAATTTATCAACGCGGCTGTTGTCCATGTCGATAATTTCGAATTTAAGGTTTTTATAATGAAATGCCTCGCCCTCGTCGGGGATTTTATTCAACACATACATGGCCAGACCGCTTAATGTATTGAAACCTTCATTTTCAATATCTTCGTATGAAGATATCCCAAAAGTATCCATAAAATCGTCGATATTCATCATACCGTCAACCAGAAATGTACCGTCGTCTCGTTTGCTTATTAATGTGTCAGGTTCGTTTTCTCCGGTTATGTCGCCAAGTATAATTTCCGTTAAATCGTGCAGTGTAATAACACCTTCCACCGAGCCGTACTCGCTGATAACTATGCCGAAGTTAACTTTATTTTTTCTAAAAGTTTCAAGTACGGTATTGGCCAGCACATTTTCTGGGATAAATATTGCCGGCACAACAATATCCGTTAAATCGAATTTGTGGGTTTTGTCGTCAATCAGTGATAACATGTCTTTAACGGAAACCGTGCCGATAATATCGTCGGGTGTATCGCCGTAAAGCGGATATCGGCTGAACTTGTTTGCCGCAACCGTTTTCAGTAGGTCTTCTCGCGTAGTATTTTTTGACAGGGCTATTATCTCGCTACGATGCGTCATCAGTTCGCCTGCTTTTTTATCAGCAAAGCGGAAAACCTCTTTAATCATCTGGGTTTCTTCCTGCTCTATCATACCTTGTTGCGAACTGTATGTCAGCAGGTATTTAATTTCGTCCTCGTTCATAGCCTCTCCTCCGGAAAATTTCAATCCCAGTAATCTATTTAAAAACTTGGTAGATATGCTTAAAAACCAAGCAAACGGGTAAAAAATATGGGTAAGTAAAATCATAAGCGGGGAAAGGATAATCGCAATTTTTTCAGGATTATTCATTGCCAACGATTTGGGAACCAATTCGCCGATAATTAACGAAAAATATGTGATAAACCCTACCACTGTAATAACGGATATATTTGAAGCATAAGGGCGTATAAATTCAATTTTTTCTAGATACGGAGTTAGCTTGACCGCCAGAGTAAGCCCCCCAAGGGCTCCTGAAACAATACCGATTAATGTTATGCCCACCTGAATGGTTGAGAGTATTTTTTCGGGTTCTTTAAGCAGTTTCAATACTTTGCCGACCTTTTGGTTTCCCTTTTGCAACAAAAGTCCGAGCCTGGCTCTGCTTGATGATACCAGTGAGAACTCGTACATAGCAAACATACCATTTACCAACAATAAAGCCAGAATAACCAGTATTTCCATTAGTTTAGAATAATAAACATTATATCGAACAAGGACTTAATGAATTGAAAACGGTATCACGTATCAAGACACACGATTTTTTAATTGGATATGCGATATGCAAAAAATCACAATACATAATACGCCGTACACATATGGTATAAAAAACTGTCGCTATTTTTTTGGCTACAGCTTTAATCACTGTTTTAGAACCTTTATAAACCGACAACTTTCGATATAAATGCCCAAATGCTTCCTGCTGGTTCCCCAAAATTTGGGCAGCTAAACGAAAAACCTGTGTGGAAACATTATTTGTAAAGCATTTTTTGCGCCCTATTACCTCCTGATTTCTTTATGCCCTAACTGAGGCTTAGCCAACTGGCAAAATGTTTGGGACTCTCCCATTTTTCCATATTTATACCTGTTACCAGTATTGAACACAAATCAATCCCGCCTATTCGTTTTAAATACTCCTGCCGTTCATTATTTCTTGCTTTTTTCTTTTTTGCCAGCATTTTTCTGCCAAAGTGGGTAAAATTCGTTTTAAAACGCTTTCAAGCTTACAAAATGGGGACAAAATTTTATTGACTCCAATGAGGTTTTTTCCTAAAACAAAAAACACAAATTTGCACAAGAACTTATTAAATTTAAATATAAAGTAATAAAACAGGTCACTTCTTTGCCTCTCCTTTTTCGAAAGTAAAAACTCCTCCTGAAATTAACATCTCTTATCTAAAAGCAGCAACTAGCATATTTTCGTTATGCCCATTTTTATTGGTTTGAAAAACCAATATATAATTCACAATAACGTGAAATTTTGATTTAGTGAACAATTACAAGGAAAAAGCCCAAAGCAACCAAGCTTTGCAAGTTCATCGAAGGTAATCCTGTGTAAAATATAATTTCATGCACTTGCCCTAATGAGAATACTAAAAAATCCAGCACTGTTAAATATGAATTAAACAATACCAGATATATCTTTTTAAACTTTGTACCGAAATAAGCATATAAAACCCCTGCGTTTTATACTAATATTTGTAATCGACAATATAAAACCCTCTTTCCCTCTGCCTTATCAAGTATGGCTATTACTTGTTACCGTCAGGGATTGTCTCACTTATGTTATCGGTCATGTTGCAATTTCCGTTAAATTGCGCGCCGACTTCAATAGTTATCTTACGTGTTGTGATATTACCTGTTACAACACCTGTTGATTTAATACATAATAATTCGCTAATAGTTATCGTACCTTCAACTGCACCTAAAATATCGGCATTACGCGATATTATATCACCTTTAAGACGGGCTTTTTCTCCAACTACAATTTTTCCTTTCGAATTAATATTGCCTTCAACATAGCCATCAATCCTAAAATCAGTTGTTGTATTAATGGTTCCTATTATTTCGGTTCCTACACAAATGCGGTTAAAGTTATTTGTTGTTACTTCGGGTTCTTTTGATTTTAACATACTTTTTTCAATTTAGGATAAGAGTTTCATTTAATTTCCTTTATTTCACAAGGGAGTGGCACAAAAATAAGAATTAATTTTCAGTATATCACGTATATTTATTATAAGAAATATGAAAAATCTATAAGGCAAATTTTATTAAATGTGTTTAATAGCTTAAAATCTTATAGTTATACTGTAAAAACAAAAGTAATAATTCGTTATTTTATAGTCCTATTTTTCGGCATTCATAACCTTCGTGTTGCAAAGTCTCTAATACGCGGGGCAATGTATAACACAAATTACGCTGGGCTTTCAACGAATCGTGAAATACAATAATAGCTCCCGGCCTTAAATGCTTTACCACATTACGGACGCACCTCCGGCGAGTAATGGCCCGGCTGTAATCGCGGCTTAATATATCCCACATAATCAGCTTGTACCGCTCATTCAATACACGCGCTTGGGTAGGCGTAATACGGCCATAAGGAGGGCGTATCAAATTACTGTCGATAAAATTAGCGGCTAAATCAAAATCCTGCACATAATCGCCAACGGCAACACCCCACCCTCTTATATGGCTATACGAGTGGTTTCCCACGGCATGTCCGGCATCAATAATCATTTTGTATACATCGGGATATTGCTCAACATTTTTCCCCAAACAAAAAAAAGTAGCCTTTACATTAAATTCCTCTAATTTTTGCAAAACCCAAGGGGTAACTTCAACATTAGGCCCGTCATCGAATGTCATATAAATGATTTTTTCTTCATCCGGAAAACTCCAAATGAGTGCAGGAAATAATTTACGTAAAAAATCAGGAGCGCTAAAATACATTACCTATAAAAACCGACTTTGTTCAATTACAATATTTGCCTATAAAACAAGATTTTAAGCTCGAAATGCCATCCTATTTATCAGTTAAAGATAGTACTTTGTTAATTAAATAGTACTAAATAGCAATTATCAGGTAGGGCTATAAGACTATTTTAATATGCTTATTTGTTTATTTACTGACACTTAAATACAAAATATTAATCTACTAATACTCAAATTATCTAATTGGCAAATTATCGCGTTAGAAATCCTGATTCTACATGATGCCGTTTTCAATTTATAAAATCTTCGATCTTTATTCAAGACAATTAAGCTGCATAATGAAAAAGACCGTTATTAAGAAGACGGGATGTTAGGCGATATGGATATGAATACTCTGATTTATATCTGATTATAACATTCTCAAGCTTAAAAATAGATATTGAACAATATCCTGCTGTAAAACAGCATCTTTTGAGTTTTGGATATGACAGATTAAAACAAACCGGTGAATCCGACTCAAGAAAAAAAACTGATATTATAATTACCAAAATGAAATGTCCATTTTTTTTAGAACTTTAAGTACATCTGCGAAATTAATTTATACTATTATAACTATAAAATATCTATAAACAAGATACTTATAAATAATGAATAATATAAAATAATTGAGAGAACGTACTTAGGAAAATTTAATGGCATACGGGTATAAATACCGATGCGCCTATCTCTATAAAATGAATTCCCCGTTGCTTACAGCGGAATAATTCATTCGGATATGTGATTTAACTTTGTTGAACTACAAGCTCGGTTGTGTGATAAGATATACAAAAAATCACAATACTCTTGTTGCTACGCGATTTTGTATTGCTTGGTATTTTCGACAAATAATGCCGACGAATTTTTCGCACGGCATTAGTGGGGTTTTATAACCTATATAAGTTATTTATTTTCAAATTTTCTCATTTTCTAACTCCCGCTTATCCATTTTTTTACGTCGTCTGTTGTAGGGTTTGTTAAACCCAGTTTGTGCTTTTTGTTCATTCCGCATAAGTCGTTAAATAACTTGCCGGGCGAGATATTTTTCAGTGACTCGACAGTTACATAGCCCATTTTCTGGATTACGGGGACCCAATCGGCCGGTATACCGAGTGCTGTGTAAGCTTCGGGTTCATCTTTTACGGCTTTCTTTTCGGGGCGCATTTGTGGGAAAAACAGCACATCCTGTATTGATGATGAATTGGTCATAATCATCGACAGGCGGTCGATACCGATGCCCAAGCCTGCGGTAGGAGGCATACCGTATTCAATGGCGCGTAAAAAATCCTCATCTAATAGCATGGCTTCCTCATCGCCTCGTTTGGTAAGCAGCAATTGTTCTTCGAAACGGTGACGCTGGTCAATCGGGTCGTTTAACTCGGTGTAGGCATTACAAATTTCCTTACCATTACAAATGACCTCGAAACGCTCAACCAATTCCTCTTTGTTGCGATGTTTCTTCGATAACGGCGACATTTCGATCGGATAATCGGTGATAAATGTCGGCTGAATAAGTTTGGCTTCGCAACACTCGCCAAATATTTCATCAATCAGTTTACCCTTGCCCATTGATTCATCTACCTCTATGTTGAACTTTTTAGCAGTTTCGCAAAGCTGGTTTTCATCCATTTCCGATATATCTACGCCGGTAAAATGTTGTATGACTTCGGCCATAGTGTACCTTGTCCAGGGACGTTTAAAATCGATAAGATTTTCGCCTACCTGTACCTTTGTAATTCCATGCAAATCGATGGCAATTTTTTCTACCATTTCTTCCACGGTATTCATCATCCATTTATAATCTTTGTAGGCAACGTACAGTTCCATCTGGGTAAACTCGGGATTGTGGAAACGGTCCATCCCCTCGTTGCGGAAATCTTTCGAAAATTCGTAAACGCCGTCGAAACCGCCTACAATCAATCGTTTTAAGTACAGCTCGTTGGCAATACGCAAATACAATGTTTGGCTATGTGTATTGTGGTACGTTTTAAACGGGCGTGCCGCCGCGCCACCGTACAGAGGCTGCAATATGGGAGTTTCCACCTCAAGGTAACTTTTGTCATTCAGGTATTCGCGCATGCTGTTTACCAGCTTGGTACGTTTAATAAATGCGTCCTTCACATGCGGGTTTACAACCAAATCGACATAGCGTTGACGGTAACGTACTTCGGGGTCGGTAAAGGCGTCGAATACCTGTCCGTCTTTTTCTTTTACGATGGGCAGTACGCGCAACGATTTGCTTAACAATTTCAACTCCTGTGCATGTATCGAGAGTTCGCCCATCTGGGTAATAAAAGCAAAGCCTTTGATTCCCACGATATCCCCGATATCCAGTAATTTTTTGAAAACTGTATTGTACAAAGTTTTATCCTCTCCATGGCAAATATCATCACGCTTTACATATACCTGTATCCGTCCATGAGCATCCTGTAATTCAAAAAAAGCGGCGCTGCCCATAATGCGACGGGCCATGATGCGCCCGGCAATACTTATATCCTGGAAATTTTTTTCTTCGGCCTTATAATTTTTATGTATCTCTTCGGTATTGGTATTCACTTCAAATTCGTCGGCAGGGTAAGGGTTGATTCCCAAACGTTCCAATTCTTTTAACGACTCGCGACGGATAATTTCTTGTTCGCTTAATTCCAAGTTTGTCATAAATATTGTATTAATATGGCGATAGGCCAATGTGATATTATTTTAGAAATTACCAAGCTTATTTGCACATGGTAAAAAACATACAAAAATAATAAAATAGTGACAATCGGAAATACAAGTTATTAAAATACAGGGCAACCGCATGAAAATAAGGATTGCTTGATCTTACTCAGTTATTCTCATGACTATCAACTCAATAAATACTATGTGGTAATTGAGAATGGTATCAAGACTTTTTAATTGGATGCGTGATATATGTAGCGAGATATGCGAAAAGTCGCAATATACAATACGCCGTACGCATATTATACTTTACAATTAACCATTAATGCAATAGTTAAAAAAGACTGCAAATCTATCCGGTTTACAGTCTTCCAATTTTTATAATGTTATTTTTAAAGTCCAGTTTTTCCTACTTTTTTTTAGCTTCTTTTTTTGCCTTTGCAGCTTCGCGTTTTTCTAATTCTTTTGCTTTTTTAGCTTCCTTTTTAGCTTTTTCTTCTTCTCGTTTTTGTTTTTCTTTTTCCTTTTTCTGCTCTCTTTTCAGTTTTTCTTGCTCTTTTTTAGCTGTCAACTTTGCCTTACCTTCCTCGCTCTTTTCCAGCTCTTTTGCTTTTTTAGCCTCGCGATTGGCTAATTCTTTTTGTTTTTTGGCAGCTTTTTTTTCGGCTCCCAGCTTACGTTGTTCTTCTTTCTTTATTTTATCCTGTTCTTTTTTCAAAGCGGCTTCTTCTTTACCTTTATCCCGCTTCATAATCTGCTCCGATTTTTCTTTCGTGCGTTTTTCTTTTTCCTTTTCTTTTTTGGCAAAGATATTACTTTTTTCTATCAGCTTTTTGTTGTTGTCTTTATCCTTATCTACAAAAAATTTCTGATAATCCTTAAATTCTTCAATCGATAAAGCCGCTTTGAGCATTTCGGTACGTTCCCCGTCAATATAATTCAATAGCCGCTCATAGTCGGGCGAGCCTACGGTTAAATCGGCAGTACGTTCTTCTGCCTGTTTAAATACATTAAAAATGGCGGTATTCTTACTCTCGTCCAATTTAAGTTTTTTTACTACCTGGTCGGTTCTTGCCTGAGCCTTTTTTATTATAGCTTGCTCAGCCGATGAAACGGTTGTTTGGGCATAAGTAATGTTTACAAATAAAATTAAAAACGAGAATAGGATATTTTTCATATTACTAATGATTAATGGTTTATTGTTAAGCTATTTCGCGTTTAATACACTAAATTAAACAAAGATCAAAGATACATTTTTTAATGATTAATTGTAAAGTATAATATACATACAGCGTATTGTGAAACGTAGATTGGAGAATGTGAAAATAATTTTCAAATTCACTCATTTACGAATTATCAAATTAAAAAGTCGCACATCGCATATCCAATTAATAAAGCCTTGATACCATTTTCGATTATCTATTTTCAATTAATTAAATACCTGATCCTTTTGGTGATATGGCTTTTCTTTCTTCGGCCAGAGCTTTTTTCATATCACGCTCCATAATTGATTTTGAAATGCGTTCCTCTCGATCGTTTTTCGATTTTTCCCGCTTAACAAAAGACTCGTTTTTGGTAATCAGGCTTTTTATTTCGTTTTTTTCCCTTTCCGAATAGAGTTTTTTATACTCTTTAAATTTATCTTTTGGTAAAGCAGCTTTCATCATTTGTTCACGTTCTTCGGCTATGTAGTTAATTAATTTTTCGTAATCGGGCGTCCCCAATGCTAAGTCCTGAATACGACTATCAATGTGTTTTACAACATTATATACCGATGTAGCGGCAGCTTCGTCAAGTTTAAGCCTTTTAGCTATCTGAGCAGCTCTGGTTTCAACTTTAGTTTTCACCGATGTTTGCGCACTTAAGCCAAGTGTAAAAACAAGCATCAAACATATAATAAAAGATATTTTTTTCATAATTTTTGAGAAATTAATTATTAATAAAATGTTCACTACACAAAGCTACGATTTGATAAAAACATATACAACTGGCAATAATAACATTATACTAAAAGAGTGTTAAATCGAAAGTGCAACACTTTTATAGTGATTGTAATATACTGATTGTTAAATTACAATAAGGTTGTTTAAAGAGTTTTACTCTTAAAAAGTATTAAATGGGCAAAAAGGTTAATTTAATGATTGTAAGGATATTACCTATTTAGATTTAGTGTAGCAATCTGGTCGATTTAGAGGATAAAATCAACCGCATGTTATCAAAATCAACACCTTCAATCAGGGTAACTCCCGGTTGTTTACCGATGTCGAAACTCCCGAATACGGAATCTTTCTTCAAGGCTTTTGCTCCGCCTAAAGTAGCCCACAGGAGTAATGTATGAAGAGGAATTTGAGGGAAACGTAAATTCAAGGTTTTCAGTTCATCCAATACTGAAATAGATGTATTCGACGAAAAACTATCCGTACCAACGGCTATATTCACACCTCTCCGGTAAAACAGCATTACATCGGGTAAAGTATTTTCGATATACAAGTTCGAGTTAGGGCATAAAACCCATGTAGCATTGCTATTTACCGCTTGTGTACGTTCGATATCCCCGTTTGTGGTATAAACGTTATGTATTAGCAATAAACCAGTATCCGGATCGATATATTTCAAAATACGGTCAATGGGATTGGAATAATCCGCAAACAAGCGAGAGGAAAAGCCTGCCTGTTTTTTGAAGGCGCCGCGCAGTCCTCCGGAATCCGATGCAAAAAGTTCCATTTCATCGGCGCTTTCCTGGTTATGTATGCTAAGGATACCCGCTGATTTTGCTAAGGCTACACTTTCAGCAAACAATTTTTCCGACATCGAATAAGGTGCATGCGGTGTAATTGTTGCCGCGAGCAAAGCTTGTTCTGCTTCATTTTGTACCGTCAAGGCTTGCTGTATTATTTTGTCGGCCTTGCTATCGTCAAAACCCAGATACTCCACAAATGTGTGATAATATAACGGACTTTGTCGCTTCACGTTAAAGCTTGATGTTCCGTTTGAAATATCGCCGACTGCAACAATGCCTTCGGCAAACATTTGTTTATCAACGGCAAATGCTTTTCGTTGCTGCTCATCAAGGGTAATAAAATTACGCTTGGCTATTATCGCCTTACAAAAATTGCCCATGCCGCTACCTTGCGAAATAACACCCTGCATATGCGATAATTCCAAATGGCAATGGGCATTTACAAAACCGGGTACGAGTATCCCATTATAAAATTCGACGCTCGCGGCTTCGGTCAGGTTTTCGTTCGATTGCGATAAATCCAGTACAGTACCATCATCGTCCAATGTTAAAATACCGTTTTTAATAGGCTCCGATGTGATAGGGAAAATATAATGGGCTGCAATTTTACGCATAGTTTTTTAACTATTGAAGATTTAAGATTGGCTTTGTCGAACTTGTAAACTCGGTTGTCGATTTTATGTTTTTATAATATGCTGACATATAATATTTTATTATTTATTGAATATAAAAGTAAATCCTTTTGACTACTTAATTGAAAGTTGAAAATAGAATCAAAGCCTTTTTTATGAGGTATGCAATTTACATGACGAGATATGCACTTGATATCATGTGATTTGTATTGCATTGTATTGTATTTCGAGATAAATAATGCCATCCGAATTTTTTGCGAGACAGCAACTCGCAAGCCCGGTTCTTACTACTTGATTTTTGGCTTTTGATTCTCTTGTTTATTACTGTTCTCATCTTTTCCCATCATCAATAACTGCCTGCCTTTATGGTCCAGGATATTATCCGGTTTTTTGCGGTTAAAGGATAAACTATCCTTTTTTGAGGCATTGTCCACAGAGTTTTCAGGAAGTACTGGGTCTATTCCATCTCCTTCAGCATATTCGATATAAATATTTTTAATGAGGATATGCTGTTGCTTTTCGTAGCTTACCGAATCGTAGTCTACAAAAAAGCCTTTCATTTGCATCAGCGATGTATCCCTCTGA
Source organism: Prevotellaceae bacterium (assembly GCA_031263585.1). GTDB lineage: Bacteria > Bacteroidota > Bacteroidia > Bacteroidales > UBA932 > JAISFN01. Next base: position 24,386 of record JAISFN010000003.1, read on the forward strand.
TAAAGTTTGAGCGTACATCGTTGCTGTATTTTTTTGTTCAGCGTTATCTCTTTTTTACCGATAATTGTATCGGGGGCTTCTTCAAATGCAAACCATACCATCATCCGGGGGTTATGTGTACTGTCGTTATCAAAAAACTGTGTTTCGGCGGTGAAGGTATAAATTCCTTTACCTTTAACCGGCAGCTCGAAATCAAATTTCGTGTAAGCTGAGTTCGAATCGATAGTAAGCGAGTCGCGCCCCCTCCATAAATTCTGGTCTTTGCGCTCCTGTATTGATAAGGTAGTATAGTCATCGCGCATGTTTTTTATGCGGGTTATAACATCACTGTATATTTCCTTCATCACTTCGGGCTTGTTGGTATAATAGCCTATCGATGCATTAAAATCATCTATCGTATAGCCGTACTTAGCAAAAACAGGTTCGTAAATCGATATCGAATCGTGGCGCAAATATGGCATCACCAGACTGTTATCCCTGCTTTTTACAGCATCGGCAATGTACATTTCGACCATAATGTCTGTTATTTTCGATTTCGAAATCACTCTCCTGTCCAAGCATGCCATTGTTGCCAGTACCAACAAAATAACAACGATATATTTCATTATAATGGTTTATTAATTATTAAAGAATACATTATGAAACCTCTTCAAGCTCTGTTAAAGAATGGCTTACGGTTCCGTTGCTGAGGCTGTTTCAAAAGGCCTCTGAGTTGTCATTCTGAACGTTAGAATATAATTTCATTAATAATAAGATAATTAACTCTACTTATAATGACAGAAACGACTTGGATTCTGACTTTTGACACACCCTTATTGTTGAAAATAATTTTCAAATTCACTTGTTTACTAATTGGCATATTGAAAAAGTCTTGCTACCTGCTCCTATTATTGAATCCTTACTCCATATAACATCTGTTATATTTTTAAAATATTTTCAAAAGTACTTAAAAAACAAATACCCGGTAGAATAAACACCAAGCAACCATGGCAAACGATGAAAAAACAGGTAAATATCAAGTCAGTGATGCGTAGTAATATACATCAGGCTATTGGTATAAAAAACGAAGATGCTAAATTACTTGTGGCGCGCTCGCAAAGCTCGGTTGCTTCGCCTGTGCTTGCAATGACGTAAAATTCTGATTTAGCGAATCATTGTTACGGTAAAGCCCGAAGCAATCCAATGTAAAATATAATTTCATGCCTTTGCCCTCCGAGTATGTTCTTGGAAATTTTTGATTACAATAAAAACTCTACCTTTACGGAATCAAAAAACGGAATTGCTACAATGTTGTGGATTGACAATAAAATAATCAGCCTTGATTTATTCGAAAAACATTTTATATGCGACCTGAGTAAATGCTTGGGTGTATGTTGTGTACATGGAGACAGCGGCGCTCCGTTGGAAGAAGATGAAAAGAAATTATTGAAGAAAGAATTACCGGCAATTTTGCCTTACCTTAGCCCCGAAGGCAGGTATATAATTGAAACGGAAGGAGTAGCTGTTATCGATCACGACAATGAACTGGTAACTCCGCTAATTGGTAATCGCGGGGAGTGTGCTTATTCGTATTTCTCGGATAAGGGTATTTGTTTTTGTGGAATTGAAAAAGCTTATTTCGAGGGTAAAACAGGTTTCTGCAAACCCATTTCGTGCCATCTTTACCCTATACGTACCAAGCAGTTTACCGAACTAACTGCTATTAACTACGACCAATGGAGTATTTGCGCACCTGCACGTGAAAAAGGCTTGAAAGAAGGCGTGCCAGTATTCCGTTTTCTAAAAGAACCTATAATCCGGAAATGGGGCGAGGATTTTTACCTCGCATTAGAAGATGCTTATATCGAAATGAATAAGGAAAGTAACGATTAAGTATCTAATAAAAATTTTTCCATATTATCAGGCGTAATGATGGAAAAGCTACTGCTCAGGTAATTTTCTAAAAACTGTTTGGGCATTTTATATTTGGCAGAAGGATTCCATTTAAATTCAAATGCATGTATTTGCCTGTCTCCTCCTTCGATATAATCAATTTCCTTTTGGTCTGTAGTACGTCAAAACCAATTGTTGCGCCATAGTAAATCATACTCCAGCTTCTTTTTTGTATTTCGGTCAATTCATCAATTACCACATATTATTTTTTAGTCCCGAAAATATGCTTTAAACGGGTGGATGATATATTTTCGAAAAGATTCTGCACATCTGATTCATCTCCGTTAAGTCAGATCGTTTCCTCCAAACCTTTAAAAACTTCTTTAACTAAATAGGAATAGAATTTTATATTGAAAATATATTACCTTTACACTTAGAGTCTGTCTAAAATTTTAACAAATAAAATACTGGCAATCCATTGATTATTTGGTAATTATTTCGTATCTTTATGTTATTCAATACATTAAAGATTCATGACAAATTATCCAAGTAATCTCACCGAAAGCCAGTATCGTACAATTTTAGGCATAATCGGCGAACGACGCAAGCGCAAACGTTCATTGAAAGATATTTTTGATGCTATTTTCTACCTTCTCAAGACGGGTT
>JAISFN010000021.1 GCA_031263585.1 Prevotellaceae bacterium
CATCAAGGATGGCGTCTGAAATTTGGTCGGCTACTTTGTCGGGATGTCCTTCCGATACCGACTCTGATGTAAAGAGAGTATTTTTCATTTTTAGCATTTTTTAATTGTGGTTGCAAGCGAGCAAATCTTTCCACAACGGTTAATAATGGGTGCAAAGGTAAATCTTTTTTTGATTCCGGCAAAAAAATAATCCGGTTTAGAAATTATCCACATTTTAATGTGGTTTATGTATGAGCGAGATAGGCATCATACAGGTGCGCAATGTTAATATCTATATTTCGGTATTTATTAACAACTTTGTAATTTTAAACGAAATTTTCTGTAATACCTATATTATATCTTTGCGTTGGAAATTTATTAATTAACTATAAACTATGAAATCAAAAATTCTTGTACGTTTGGCAAGCACATTCTTGGGCTTGCTTTTTGTTTGTGCGTCGTATGCACAAGTGACTACCGGCAGTATTACCGGGACGGTGAAAGACAGTCATGGGGGACCGCTGACAGGAACCACCATCGGAGCAGTTCATGTTCCTACGGGGACTAAGTATTATGCTACTGCGGACAACAAAGGGAACTATCAGTTGCAGAATATGCGTATTGGTGGCCCATATACGTTGGAATTTTCTTTTGTGGGTTTCACATCAAAGTCTTTTAACAACATTACGCTGACATTGGGCGAAGACTATAAACAAAATGTGACACTAACAGAAGATACACAGTTGTTGGACGAGGTAGTAGTATTCGGCACCCAAAATCCGATTATTTCAAGCAGTCGGACAGGTGCACAAGAAATTGTCACACGAGATAAAATAGATAAACTTCCGACATTGAACCGTTCATTGAGCGATTTTACAAAATTGACGCCCATGAGCACCGGGAATAATTTTGGGGGAGTTTCTTATCGTTTTAATAATGTAACGGTGGACGGCGCATCGTTTAACAATTCTTTCGGATTAAGTTCCGCCTTAGGTGCATCCGGTGTAGAACCTATTTCACTGGAGGCTTTGGAGCAAATACAGGTGATGATTGCACCTTACGACGTTCGTAACGGCGGTTTTACGGGAGCAGGTATCAACTCCGTAACCAAATCGGGATCTAATGACTTTCATGCTTCGGCGTATATGTACACCAAAAGCCCTGCAATGATGGGATACCGCGTGAAAGATCAGATTGTACCAATCTCTGAATTTTCAAATCGTCAATATGGTGTTAGCTTGTCGGGAGCATTGATAAAAAACAAACTCTTCTTTTATCTTAACGCCGAAATTGACCGTCAAGAAACCCCCATTACCTACACCACAGAAAATTCGGTAGTAGAAGCATCGGTATTACAGGATTTATCGGATTTTTTGGGGACCGAACTTGGATATAGTCCCGGCAGTTTCGACATGAAAAAGTCGAATACGCAAGCTGACCGGATAACCGCCCGCTTAGATTGGAATATCAATGCTAAAAATGCGCTTAGCGTGAAGTATTATCATTTAAAATCATTCAATACTAACAACCCTTCCACGTCAAATGCGCCGGCAAACGGGCGGGGGCCTAATCAATATTCCATCCCGTATTCCTCTACGTTTTACCGTACCAATAATAATTTTGATATATTCATTGCCGACTTGAATACCATTATCAACGATAAAATGAGTAATTATTTTAAAGTAGGCTATTCAAGAATCCGTGATTTCCGGGATGTGGACGGCGGATTCTTTCCCCAAGTAGATATTTTAAATGGGAATAACCAGGCCTATACTACCTTCGGAACAGAAGGCAATTCGTATAATAATCAATTGGACTCGGATATTTGGCAGATACAGGACAACTTTATTCTTCATTTTGGGGGACATCAAATCACTATTGGTACACAAAGCGATTACCGCGCGTTTGTCAATGGGTTTGCGCAAAATTATCCGGGGGCTTGGGTGTTTAAAACGGTAGATGATTTTAAATTTAATGTGCTGGCGACAAAAGATTATTTGAGCGCTCATAATGGAAATATAGGCGGTTTCAATATTACGAATTATGACCCGGCCAATTATGGTTTTGCATCAACAGTAACGGGTATTACCAACTCGGCGACTACCGGCAACACTTCTTATTCTCAAAAGTATGCGATAGGCGATGAGTTCCCCTTTGCAAAAGTAAATGTATTGCAACTTGGATTTTATATACAAGATAAATGGAAAATAAACGACAAACTTAACGTTACCGGTGGCTTACGTGTAGATGTTCCGGTTTTCCTTACAGACCTGCCGGAAAATGATAAGGTGGCAGCCGAAACCTATCGCGATGGGATAAAAATTGACGTTTCAAAGTATCCGGGCGCAAGACCAATGCTTTCTCCTCGTTTGGGCTTCAACTATCAACCGTTTGAAGACGGGTCGTTGCAGGTGCGCGGAGGTACGGGATTGTTTTCGGGAACGCCTCCTTACGTATGGGTAAGTAATCAGGCAGGCAACAATGGCGTATTGTTCGGCAGTTTGAGTATTAGGAATAACGATTTACAAGCACTTGGATTTACGGGAGACGTCAATTCTTATAAGCCGGCGAATGGTGAAGCCGTACGAGATGAAATTGCCATTACTGACCCCGATTTCAAGTATCCGAATTTGTGGAAAACCAATTTGGCTGCCGATTATAAATTCGGCGACGGATGGATCGCTACCATTGAATTGTTATATTCGAAAGATTTGAATGCCATTTACCATGATAATATAGGATTAGTTACAACGGACTATTTTGTGAACGATGGCGGTTCGGGAAATAAACGTCCATTTTTTACCGGACAATACTATAGCGATATGCCCGGCAATCAAAAAGGCGCTAATAATGTGGTGATGTTACGCAATACGAATCAAGGATATTCTTTCTTCGGTTCTGCACAATTGCAAAAATCATTTTACGACGGATTGTTGAAAGGTTTGTATGTAAATGTATCCTATACAATGGGGAAAGCCCAAAGCGTTACCGATGGCACTTCTTCTGTGGCTTTATCCGCATGGAGATACCGCGCAGCCCTCAATCCTAATGCACAAGAACTCGGTTACAGCGCAGCCTCGTTTGATGGACGGTTTTTAGCCTCTGCCTTCTATACGGCTGATTGGAGTAAAAATGCCGCTACAAATTTCGGCTTGGTTTATCAAATTTACCGCCCGTTCCGTTATTCATATACTTATCTTGGAGATGTTAATGGAGACCGCATAAACACAAATGATTTAATCTACATTCCAAGAAATTTTAATGAAGTAAAAGACAATTTGGTTGCCGGCGATTTTACTACGCAGGACGAGGCATGGAAAGCGATGGATGCTTTTATTGCCCAAGACCCTTATTTAAGCAAGCATCGCGGGGAATACTCCGAACGGAATGGCGCAGTAGCTCCTTTCGCACATCAGGTGGATTTGAGCATTTACCATGACTTTAAAATATTTCAAGGTAATGGGCGTTCTCATACGATACGTTTCAGTTTTGATATTGCTAACTTTTTAAATTTATTAAATAAAGATTGGGGCGTTCAACAAACTACAGTTTTAGGTAACCAACAGTACCAATTCTTAACGATGACTGAAGCGCCGGCAGCCGCAAATAATTATACATTAAAATATAAAATGCAAAAAGAATATAGTGCGGGTAAAAATTTGACGGATACATTTCAGGATTATATAGGTAATGCTTCCCGTTGGCAATTGGTATTTGGTATTAAATACATGTTTTAACAGAAACAGAAACATTTGAAAGAGGCAGTTTGATTTTTTTGCAGACTGTCTCTTTTTTTATCCTCAAATCTCACCAAATTGTTCCATAACCACATATTTTTACAGTAAAACCTCGAGATTTTATCGTATAATCTCAAGACTTTATAATACAGCCTAAAGACTTTTGAATATAATCTTAAGACTTTATATTAAAACTACAAGACTTTATTGTATAATCTCAAGACTTTATATTAAAATCTAAAGACTTTGGAATATAATCTCGAAATTTCACAATAAAACCTCGAGATTTTTCAAAAAAAACACTTATCTTTACCGGCAAAAAGTATAACGTTTTTATCAGTTACAATAACTATGGGAAAAACACAACCTATTCGAGACGAAGATTTTATGGAATGGGCGCAAAGCCTCACCACCCGCTGTACCGAACGCCAAACCGACTGGGAACTCGACCCGGCCACCGTACAAAAACTGAACAC
>JAISFN010000060.1 GCA_031263585.1 Prevotellaceae bacterium
TTCCGGGGTACATCTTTCGATAAGTCAGTAAAACTAAAAGAGCGCTATTAAAATCATATCGCAAGATAAAGCCTGAAATCACACACAATTATCTTGATGAATTATGTTCTAAATTCAACTGGGATACTTTGGAAAGGCTTTGTTTAAAGACTAATGACAGCATATGTAACGTATAAAAATCAATTTAGCTATATATCCGGATAATTATTTAATATTTATGTTTGAATTAAAAGAAGAAGTATTTAAAGCAAATTTAGAACTTGTCGAACGTAAGCTAGTTCTATTTACATTTGGCAGTGCAAGTGCTATCGACCGAACTAAAGGTATTATTGTAATTAAGCCCACCGGTATAGTATATGAGAAAATGCGTCCGGGAGATATGGTAATGGTTGACCTTAACGGACAAATAATTGACGGAAAGCTGAAACCATCGCGTGATGTGACTATTCATTTAGCCATTTACCGCAATTTTCCGGAAGTGGGAGGTATTGCCCATACTCGCTCAATTGCGGCAACAAGCTGGGCACAGGCTGGAAAAGGCATACCTGTTTTGGGAACTACCCATGCTGATTTTTTTAACGGTGAAATTCCTTGCACTCGTAAGTTAACTGAAGCTGAGGTAACCGGCAATTACGAAGAAGAAATAGGCAAAACTATTGTCGAACGGTTTGAAGAATTAAACCCGATGGAGCTACCCGCTGTTTTAGTGTACAGCCGTGGCCCTATCTCGTGGGGTGTAAGTGTTGCTGAAGCTGTGCGCAATGCTACGGTGCTTGAGGAAATTGCCAAAATGGCGATTAAAACCACTACTATTAATCCCACATTTTCAATACAAAAGGAATTGCTAACAAAACATTTCAACCGTAGCAGAAACAAAGAAAGGTTATAATATCTAAAAGCCTAATAAATTACCTTAAATACCTCCTTCCGTTTTAGGGGGTTATTTTTTATTCGTTGCCCGGGGAATAGACTTTTTTAATGTACCGATTGGCTAATGAGATAATATGCCAATTAATGAATCAGGAAATGAGATAATTAACAAATGCTTTAAATAATCAAAAAATTTAAAATCAAGAATATTAAATGCTTACTATACTAATAATTATTAACTATAAATCAATATCATATGTTTTCAGGGATAATTGAAGAAGCCGCTTTGGTTACAACAATTGAAAAGGAACAGGAAAATATACACATCACGTTGAAATGTTCGTTTGTCAATGATCTAAAAATTGATCAAAGTATCACCCACAATGGGGTATGTCTTACCGTTGTAAAAAAACAAAACGATACGTACACGGTTACAGCCATTAGCGAAACCTTGCAAAAAAGCAATTTAGGCTTGTTAAAAATGGACGATAAAGTAAATGTTGAACGTAGCATGACAATCAGCAGCTTGCTAGATGGACACCTTGTGCAGGGACATGTCGATCAAACGGCAAAATGTATTGATATTACAGAAAGCGACGGAAGCTGGTATTACACATTTGAATATGATACTTCAACTGGTAATTTTACGGTTGAAAAGGGTTCCATCAGCGTTAACGGGGTTAGCCTTACTGTTGTAAATTCGCGCGACGGGCAGTTCCAAGTGGCTATTATCCCATATACTTACGAGCATACCAACTTTCATCAACTAAAAATAGGCAATACAGTTAATCTTGAGTTCGATATTATCGGTAAATATTTAACTCGCCTGGCTGAACGGTATTTCAAAAAATAAATCACTTTAAATAACCCTATCAAAATGTCGCATTCAAGCGGAAGTAAGAAAATATCGTTGTTTATTGCCTCGATTATCAGCCTTATAACTGCCGGAGGTTTGGTAATTGCACATTTTTTACTCGAAGATGCTTTCGGTATAGTGTTGGCTGTGTTGTGTATAGCCGAATTCATTATCGTATATAAATTTATGCTTTATGCCATCCGTGAGTTTATAATCGACCGCATTGCACCTATTTATCAAATGATTGCCAACCAAGATATTTCAAAAAAAGAAATTAAAGAGAAATTAAAATCAGAGGATATCGGAGGTGTAAGCGATGATGTAACGGCTTGGACAATGAAACGCTCAAATGAAATCCGGCGTTTATATGACATGGAGCGCTACCGCAAGGATTTTTTGGGGAATGTATCGCACGAACTTAAAACGCCGATTTTTAACATACAAGGTTATATCCTTACTTTACTCGATGGCGGAATAGATGACCCCGAAATTAATCGCCCATACCTCGAAAATGCTGAAAAAAACATTAACCGCCTCATCAATATTGTTAAAGACCTAGATGTAATAACGCGGCTTGAAACCGGCGAATTAGTACCCGAAATAAAAAAATTCGATCTTGTAAAGCTTGTCAATGAGGCTTTCGACAGCGTTGAATTAAAGGCGAAACAACGTAACATAAAATTGAAATTAGTGCATAACTCGGGTACTGTTTATGTTATGGGCGATCGTAAGCGGATATTGCAGGTTTTGGTGAACCTACTGGTTAACTCCATCACCTATGGCAAGGACAACGGAACGACACAAGTAAGTTTTTCGGAAACCCCCGACCGTATTTTAGTCAATGTAGCCGATAATGGAATAGGTATCGATAATAAGGATATTCCACGTATATTCGAGCGTTTTTACCGGATAGATAAGCATCGTTCTCGCGATGCCGGTGGAAGCGGTTTAGGCCTAGCCATTGTAAAACACATTATCGAAGCGCATAAACAAAGTATGCATATACAAAGTAAACTTGATGTAGGCTCTACTTTTAGTTTTACTTTAGCTAAAGCGACAATAGAAGTCGAAATATAAATTAAGTGCAAGACTCTTAATTGGATATGTAATGTGCAACTTTTTTAATTGGATAATTCGTTAATGAGCGAATTTGAAAATTATTTTCACATTTTCCAATTTACGTTTCACAATACACAGTATGCTGTACGCATAGTATACTTTACAATTAATAAATCAATATTTTGCATATTATATTTCATTATTCATCATTAACAAAATAATTATGTACAGCGAATTGCAGAAACAAATTGAAGAGGTTTGGAATAATAGAGAATTATTGAAGCAAGAGGGTATAAAAAACAGCATCAGGCAGGTTATCGATTTACTTGACAAAGGTAAACTGCGTACGGCTCAACTCGATGACAATAGATGGAAAGTTAACGAGTGGGTTAAAAAGGCTGTAATTATGTACTTCCCGTTACAGGGCATGCAAACGCATGAAGTCGGCATTTTCGAATACCATGATAAAATAGACCTGAAGCATGACTATGCTGGATTAGGAGTACGTGTTGTGCCGAATGCTCTGGCACGTTATGGCTCGTATTTGGCACGAGGGGTTATTATGATGCCCTCGTATGTTAATATCGGTGCATATGTTGACGAAGGTACGATGGTTGATACCTGGACCACTGTAGGCTCGTGTGCACAAATTGGCAAACATGTGCATTTAAGCGGAGGAGTGGGCATAGGCGGAGTTTTGGAACCCGTGCAGGCTGCTCCGGTAATTATCGAGGATAATTGCTTTATCGGGTCGCGCTGCATTGTTGTTGAGGGAGCGCATATAGGTAAGGAAGCCGTATTAGGCGCTAACGTTGTGATTACCCAGTCAACTAAAATTATTGATGTTTCGGGCAGTTCACCTGTCGAGTATAAAGGTTACATCCCTCCCCGTTCGGTAGTGATTCCGGGAAGTTACGAAAAACAATTTCCGGCAGGCAAATACAGCGTATCGTGTGCATTAATAATCGGACAACGTAAAGCCAGTACTAACACCAAAACATCGGTAAATGACGCTTTACGGGAATTTAATGTATCTGTTTAGGCGTGATAGATAAAAAGAATAAGTCCAATTTAAATTTACATCAGCGATTCAAATAGAAAAAGTTAAATCATAATTAATTGAAAAATAAAATAGCTGTTATATTGGACAAAGATCAACGGCTTTACGAAATATTACAATAGGTAAATAATTGCTTTTCACATAGTTAATTTTAATATAAAACGTAAAGTTTTTGTTTTTTCGTCTTTATATCTTTAAGCAAAAAAATATATGGGAACTCTGCCCCGGGATTGTTCATTTGACAACTTTAAACCGTCTCTAAAAAGAGGTGTTTTTGCACGACACCTCTTTTTTTTGGTTTTTTAGTTAGGGTCAGAAAGGTAGATCATCAACATCACTCATTAAATCGGCATCATTACTTGTTACCGGTTTATTATACTGCTGACTACTTTGTTGCGGTTGATTATTATCGTGATCCCCACGGTGACCTAAAAGCCGTAAGTTCTCCGCAACTATTTCGGTAATGTATTTTTTTTGCCCGCTTTGGTCTTCCCAACTGCGGGTACGTAGTTTCCCTTCAACAAAAATCTGGCCGCCCTTGCGCACATATTTTTCTACAATATCGGCAAGGCTTCTCCAAAATACAACATTATGCCATTCGGTTTGTTCTTTGATTTCTCCGTTCCGGTCTTTGTAGCGTTCGGTAGTAGCAACAGGCAAGGTTACCACAGCAACGCCGTTTTCCAAATGACGAACTTCAGGATCTTTTCCTGCATTACCAATCAGCATTACTTTATTAAGTGACATTTATATATAGTTTTGGATGAAAATCTGGCTTAAAAATATGAATTATTTCAATTGCTCCGACATTATAAATTGAAAAATTTTTGGCCGCCATACTTAATCATGTATATTTCAATTAATCGGGGGATTGAAAATTTTTCAAAATCACCGATATTTATCCCTTTATAATCGGATAATAACTTTTTTGCCGGTTTTTCGATTTCGATGCTGTAAAAACGACACCATAGGATTTGATGCGACAGTTGATGCTTTATCAAAGCGGAAATATTTGTAACAACAGGTTTTGAACCTTTAAAAATTGCCCGCCATTCGGATAATGTTGTTATTTTATCAACAGTCAGTTCTGTTTTATTTTCGATAAGAGGAAATTCGTATAACGAATGCCAGATGTCCTTTTCGTTTCGTTGCCGGATAAATGTGTAATTGCCGTAACGTATTACCAAGTAATTGAAATAACGGGTTTGTAATTTTGTTTTGTCCAATTTTACAGGGAGCTGGTAAACACAATTATTCTGGTATGCGTAGCACTTTTCAAGAAAATTACAATCAGCGCATTGTGCTTTTTTAGGAGTACATATCAATGCCCCGAAATCCATTATTGCCTGGTTGTATACATCGGGTTGGTTTATATCCAGTAAGCTCTGTGCAAGCCTGGCAAACTCTTTTTTCCCATCGGTACTGTCGATAGGTGTAAATATACCGAAAATGCGCGACAGAACCCTTAATACATTTCCGTCGACAACCGCTACCGGTATTTTGTAGGATATCGAGACAATTGCAGCAGCCGTATAATCGCCGATGCCTTTTAATTTACGTAATTCCTCATAAGTTGAGGGAAATACACCGTTGTATTCTTCCGAAATAAGTTTGGCCGTAGCATGCAGGTTGCGTGCACGAGTATAATAACCCAATCCTTGCCAGAGTTTTAACACTTCATCGAGCGAGGCTTTGGCCAAATCGTGTACTGTTGGAAACATATTTTTAAATTTAATAAAATAATTTAACCCTTGAGTAACACGAGTTTGTTGTAAGATAATTTCGGACAGCCAGATAGTGTAAGGGTCTGTTTCACAACGCCATGGCAGTGCCCTGCCATGTATTCTGTACCAGTCAATTAGTGTTAAATTTATAAACATCAGTCTATTTTCGAACAAATTTAACTAAAAGTTGTTCATTTATAAAGGAAAAAGTATTATATTTGCAATTTACAAATAGATTACTATAAATTAATGTATTGACAATTAAAACTTTTTAGTTATGACAAAAGCTGATATTGTAAACGAAATTGCTAAAAGCACTGGTGTTGAGAAAGTAACTGTTCAGAAAACAGTAGAGTCTTTCATGGAATGTGTAAAGGCATCACTTGCCAAAAATGAGAATGTTTACCTTCGTGGTTTCGGAAGTTTCATCGTAAAGAAAAGAGCTAAAAAAACTGCCCGTAACATCTCTAAGAATACAACAATCATTATCCCCGAGCATTTTATTCCCGCATTTAAACCTGCAAGAGTATTTGTTGGTAAGGTAAAAAATAGTGTGAAAGTTGGCGGAAAGAAATAATTCAAATAATTTGATTATTTTCGTGCTTAATTTCTAATTTTTAAAATTCACACTTGTATGCCAAGCGGAAAAAAGAGAAAAAGACATAAAATGGCAACTCATAAGCGTAAAAAACGTCTGCGTAAAAACAGGCATAAAAAGAAAAAATAGTTTGTTACCAGGTCTTTTAAAAAAGTTTTTAAACCTAAAGAACCGTTAAGGTTCTTTAGGTTTTTGTATTTAAACCTAAAATAACCTTATGTTTAAACACAAAATTAATTTAATTATGTGATAATGAAGCTATGAACAACGAATTAGTTATTGAAGTAGCTTCCTCAGGGATTTCGATTGCATTATTAGAAGATAAAAAACTTGTAGAGCTTAACAGGGATAAAAATAGCGAACAATTTTCGGTAGCCGATATTTACTTGGGCAAAGTAAAAAAAATAATGCCAGCATTAAATGCAGCATTTGTTGACATCGGGCATGAGAAAGATGCTTTTTTGCATTACCTTGATTTAGGTTTTAATTTTCAGTCTTTAAATAACTACATCCTCCAAAATACCTCGGGGAAAGGTAGGTTTATACCCTATTCAAAAGCAAGAAAAGCACCGTACCTCGAAAAGGAAGGGAAAATAGCCAATTACCTTAAACAAGGGCAACCTATTATGGTGCAAATTGTTAAAGAATCCATCTCGACAAAAGGACCACGGCTGACTTCCGAAATATCAATTGCAGGGCGTAATATGGTATTGATACCCTTTTCCGATAAGGTATCGATATCGCAAAAAATTGCATCGGTTGAAGAAAAAAAACGATTAAAGCGTTTAGTTGAGAGTATTATTCCGTCCAACTACGGAGTTATTATACGTACGGCGGCCGAAGGTAAAAAGGTTGCAGTACTCGATAGTGAGTTGAGGGGCTTGATTAAACGCTGGGAAACGTGTTGCGAAAAGCTTAGCTCATTTAAAAAACCCGAATTGCTAATGAATGAAATCAGCCGTACATCGGCAATTTTGCGCGATATGCTTAACGGGTCGTTCAACAGTATACATGTCGACGACGAAGGTGTATACGAGGAAATTAAAGAATACGTCGGTAGCATAGCCCCCGAAAAAGAAAAAATTGTAAAGCTGTATAACGGTAATGTACCAATTTTCGATCAGTACAATGTGTCGAAACAAATTAAAACCTTATTCGGACGAGTAGTCCCACTGCGTTCGGGTGCATACCTTATTATTGAACATACCGAAGCGCTGCATGTTATTGATGTAAACAGCGGTATCAGGGCAAAATCGGGAAACAACCAGGAAACCAATGCGCTTGAAGTAAACCTGATGGCTGCCGAAGAAATTGCCCGCCAGTTGAAGTTGAGAGATATGGGAGGTATTATTGTGGTTGATTTTATTGATATGTATGATGGCGAGAACCGGCAAATACTGTACAATAAAATGCAAAAACTGATGGAGGGCGATAGGGCTAAACACAATATGCTGCCGCTGAGCAAATTCGGACTGATGCAAATTACGCGTCAGCGTGTGCGTCCCGAAACGCACATCAACACCAACGAGACTTGCCCGACATGCCATGGAACCGGACAGATTAGTCCAAGTGTTTTATTTGATATACAATTGCATAGCCAACTCGATTATTATGTAAAGAAAAAAAAAGAAAAATACTTGACGTTGAAAGTACACCCTTATGTCGCTAGTTTTTTGACAAAAGGATTGTTTTCGAAAAGATTATATTGGTCATTCAAGTTAAAGTGTTTGATAAGAGTAAAATCCGTGCCATCATTTACATTTTTAGAATTCGAAATAGTCAATCGGAAAGGAGAAAAGCTTACAGAATAAGCTTAAATCGGGAAGTTAAAAGGGGCTGTCTCAAAAGTAATCGAGGCAGCTCTTTTTTTATGATGAGACAATCTCCTTTATTGTTTCCGGTGTATTTTTAGTTTGATCAAGGCCTACAGTTTTCCACTTTTTTATTTGTACATATGATTTGTTTTCAGCAACTTAGTAGAAGTTAACAAAAACGGATATGCCATGTCAAAAGCAATTTTCAAGCCCTACAACCAAGGTTAAATCAGCCTTTTCCCGGCCAGTTTAGAAGAGAAAGTACCTGAGGATTCACCGGCTCGCCTGATCAACCGGATAGTGGACAGCCTGGATATCGTTAAGGTAATAGATACCTACAAAGGG
>JAISFN010000067.1 GCA_031263585.1 Prevotellaceae bacterium
TAATAAGGCTTTTAAAGGGGAACTATCCGCCGTTTTTACGTGGCTAAACCGCCGTCCGCTAACGGTAGGCGGGTTTAGTTTCAGCTAAGCCTGCTGAAAGCATAGTTGTTTAAAAATGACGACATTAAACCACAATATTTGGAAAATAATGGATAAGTTCTCAAAATTACAGCATCAATCCCAACGATACTATTAACCCGAGGGTATTGTAAGCATGCAAAATATTTATGAATATTGCCGTTTGGTTAATATATAAAAATCTGTAGCTGTTTATTTTGCTTTCTGTTTCAATTGCTCCATGTTGCTTAGCGGAAGGCTTAGATAAAACGTTGTTCCTACGTTTTCCCGGCTTTCGAAGCTGATTTTCCCTTTATTTATTTTAACAAAGTCGCGTACCAGCACCAGCCCCAAGCCCGAACCGGTTTCCTTAGCCGTACCTGCTTGCGAAACTACCTGCGATGTAAAAATAGTAGCCTGTTTGCTTTCTGGAATACCCACTCCGGTGTCGCTAATACCTATAACCGCATAAGTACCATCCTTTTTGTACGATATTATTATTTTTCCGTTTTGAAGGATAAACTTTATTGCATTCGATATCAGGTTGCGTAATATAATGTTCAGCATTTCCTTGTCGGCATATATGTAAATAATACCGTTTATGTTATTGACAATTTCAATCGACTTATTTTGAATACTTGTATTTAAAAACTCCAAATTAGCCTCGATAATATCGGATATATTTATAACTTCAGGGTTATACATTATCCCGTTTATTTGATTTTTAGCCCAGTATAGCATATTATCCAACATCTGGAAAGATGAATTCAGGCTGGCATCCAATTTTATCAAATGATTGTCAAGCATTTCGGGAGGCAATGTTTTTGAACGCAAAATTTGCAGAAAGAGACATACCGCGCTAAGCGGGGTACGTAAATCGTGAGACAGAATTGAGAGGAGTTTGGTACGCACCCTGTTCTCATCTTCAAGCGATTTCTGTTTAATGCTAATTTCTTCATTACGTTCGGTAAGCAGTTTATTTAAACGTTTAATCCGTCTGAGCGTGCTATATAAAACAATCAAAAACACCAACAATGCGGTTACAATAATAATAATAAACATGAGTATATGCCGCTCATGCTTAAGCTTGTTTTCAAACTTTTGCCGTTGCAGTTCGTTAATCACCTCCTCCCTTTCTAATGTCTGCATTTTCAAATCGGCATCATGTATTTGCTTGACAAGGGATTTATTTATTGAGTCGATTGCTCGTAACTGACATTGCTTATCGCGTAATTGTTTCTCTTTTAGGGCTAATTGTAGTTCTTTAGTGTTTTTTTCAGCTTCGGTAAGTTCCAGGTCTTGCTGTATTTTTTCCAACGAGGCTTTAATGCAGGCTTCACGCGCCTGATGAACCCTATCGTCTAATGCCTTATATTTGTAAAAATATTCCCGCGAGCCTTGCCTGTCTCCTTTTTTGTCATACGTTTCCGACAACATTGCATAGCAGGCTTTCATCTCATCGGGGTCATTAATTTCTCCGGCCAATTTTAAAGCCCGATTTAACTGACCGACTGATTCGTCAAAACGTAACAGATTGTTTAATACTGCAGAAATGTTTATGTGGGTTTTTAAAATCGGCAATTTTTCTTTTTGCTCAATTCGTATTGCCAAAGCCCTTTCAAAAGCGGATAACGAACTGGTATAATCTCTTTTATCATTATAAATCATACCTAAACTGCTCTCGATACTTGCTATTTCCCCAATGTTGTTTATTTGTTCGTTAAGCGTTATCGAGCGTTTAAACAGTTCAATTGCCTTATCATAGTCTTTTTGTTCCCAAATGTAAAATGCCGCGCCATTCAAAAATTTAGCGGCGCTCGGGTAATCTTGTTCCTGTTCGTATTCAGCCGCAATTTTCACACAGTCTTCTACGGTATAGTCCTTTCCCGATACTGTTATCTGGGCATATAAACCCGAAACGAACAATAACAAAATTAAAACTATACTGTATTTTAGTATCCTCATCCTTAATTAGTAGCTTCGCTATTAGTAGCTTGCTGTCTGAAATTGTATTTCGCCCGCCGATTCGTTGTCCAACACATCTTTAACCCTTATTTTTATAGTGTATGTAGTATTGGATTCAAATCCGCTTAAAGTGATAAATAGCTTTTCTTACATTCCCTTGTTAATTGAGTACATAATGTGGCATAAAGCCGTTGTCTGCGTATCGGTAGCGCTAATAAATACCTGTACATATGAAGGTAAATAGGCTTTATTTCTTTCCCCTTAGCGTTTATCTCTTTTAAAGCCGCGGGGTTGGCATCGTTGAACGAAGCGGATATGTATATGTATACCAGAAGATCGACATGCTGATAATAACGATTCAAACTATCGACATACGAAGCTTTTATGCTCCTCTTGGTTTTGCCCAAACACAGGAAAAGCAAACAAACCTGCAATAAAAAGCAAAACAGCAAATGGTAGCATTTTCATAAAATTATAAACAAAATCAAAAATCAAAAATAATGTGTAAATTCTACTTCAAGCAAAACATTCCCTTCCTCCTATAAAAAGAGAAAATACTTTACTTTTTATTAAACAATTAACTACTAAATACTATTAAAATAGTATCATAATTTATTAATAAATCTTTTAAAAATTCCCCCAAATATATAATAAAAATAGTTTTTAATGTAATACTGTTTTATCGTAATAGTCCCACTTATCTATTACTTCAATAGCTTTTTTATATACATTATCCCGTTCCGAATTTATTATCTGATAATATTCGGTTGATGAAAATAAATCCCTGGCAATAAGCGCTTTCATAACCGAACGGATGTCATCGCCCGATATAGCAATATCTGCATCGTTTCTTTTAACGCCCTGTTTTTCGGCAAATTCAAGCATTTGGGTAAACAAATCGCCAGTAACTGTAAAACGTTTATTAAAGTCCTTAAAATCTTTATATTGTTTTTTCAATTTATCACGATTGTTATCCATATAATTTAAAATAAACTGGTTTAAAATGCTTTTACGCCCCAGTTGTCCGCTATATTTCGAATATGCGCTGGTATCAAGCGGAATAAAGATATCCGGCATGATACCCCCGCCGCCATATACTGTACGCCCGTTTTTTAAGGTTTGGTATTTTAACGAATCGGGGAGCGTAATATTGTCAGTACTAAACACTTCGCCTCCGCTGGAAAAGCGTTTGTATAAATCGGCATAATATTTTTCTGTACTTCCGTTATCATAATGGCGCTGGATAACCCGCCCGGTGGGAGTGTGATAGCGGGCAATCGTCAACCGGATAAACGACCCGTCGTTTAAGGGTAGTTGTTGCTGTACCAGTCCTTTACCAAAGGATCGACGGCCTATTAAAATTCCCCTGTCCCAATCCTGAACGGCGCCGGCCACAATTTCACTAGCCGATGCCGAGCCGTCATCAATCAACACAATCAGTTTACCGGTTTTAAAAAGCCCAATGCCTGTCGATAATTCTATCATTTTCGGAGCTTTAAGCCCTTCTGTGTAAACAAGTAATTTATCCGAGTCGAAAAACTGGTTTGCAACGGCAATACCTGTAGGCAATACCCCTCCCGAATTACCCCGCAAATCTAAAATCAACGCTTTGGGTTGTTCATTGAACTTGGCAAAAGCCTCTTTAATCTCATCCATCGACGTCATTGCAAAGCGGGCCAATTTGATATAAGCAAGGCCGGGCTTTACCTCGTAAGCGGCATCGACACTGTTAATCGGAATTTTATCGCGGATAAGCTCGAAATCCAAATCCGAATTGCTTGATTTGCGATATATGCTAAGGTTTACTTTCGAACCTTTCGGCCCGCGCAATAGCTTATATGCCTTGTCGTTGCTCAATTGTACCCCGGCTATTTTTTCACCGTCGACAGCAATAATACGGTCGCCGGCCAAAATGCCGACACGTTCGGAAGGCCCCCCGACAACTGGGGATATAACGTTTAACGTATCGTTTAATATATTAAATTCGATGCCAATACCGTTAAAATTACCTTGCAGCGGTTCATTCATGGCATCATAGTCTTCCTTTGAGATATATGTCGAGTGGGGGTCGAGACTGGATAATGTACTCACAACAGCTTTGTCAACTAAATCTTTAATATTTGTTGAATCAACATACGATGTAGTAATATAGTACATTAATGTTGCATATTTATTTAAGGCGCGGTCAAATTCGGAGGGCTTTGCTCCGCGGAGCTGTCCAAATACTTGAATGCTTTGTAAGGTAAAAACCATTACAAAAAATAAAATGACAGATTTAAATTTTGTCATAAAATAATTCCCTATAATAAAATAAACAGATTACAAATGCATCTGTTCATTTAAAATTAATAATAAACCTGAAGAGAAAATATTGTCATTTATTCTCGCCCCAAAGCTATGTTTGTATTATAATTACTATAATATACTAATTTTATTGCGAAGTATTGTCAATAAGCTATTCGGAACAGCCCACAAAGGTAATTATATTTTAATACAATAGAGTTTCTATAATCTGCTTATTTGTCGATTTGCTTATTTGTTTATCGGCGCATTAATTTACATTCAATAAAAGATTATTACGAGTTATTATCAGCAAGTTAGAATATATATTATTTTATAGTCCACTTATTTTCAGTCAATTTTAAAAATATTTATTCTAATTTACTCATAGTCATCAATCTAAAATCTTATTGAAGATAATATCTACTAAAGATAAAAGGAAGCGAGTTGTTTTTAAACATAATTTACTTCCGACTCTACTTCAACATAAAACTTCTCTTTTACCGACTGTTGTATATCGGCGGCCAGTTTTGTTAACTCCGAGGCTTCGGCTCCCCCATAGTTAATCAGAACTAATGCCTGGTGTTCATGTACGCCCACATTAGCGATACGCTTGCCTTTCCATCCGCACTGTTCTATCAGCCATCCGGCGGCTAATTTTGCATGTTTTTTATCCGACGCGAAAAGCGGCATATTTTCATATTTCTGCTTTAAATTTTCGGCAAACTCCACCGGCACAATCGGATTTTTAAAGAAACTCCCTGCATTGGGCAACTTGCCGGGATCCGGTAATTTGCGCTCGCGTATGGTAATTATGGCTTTACGTATATTCTGGACATTTACTTTACTATAATTTTTTGTCAGTTCTTCCTCTACATTACCGTAATGCGTTATATAAACGGGCTTTTTATTCAGCTTAAACGTAACTTCGGTTATAATTGCCTTTCCCTTCAATTCTTCCTTAAAAACACTGTCGCGGTAGCCGAATTCGCATTCTGCATTATTTAGGCAAAATGGCTCCCCGTTTTCAAGATATATGCCGTACACTTCGTCAATTGTCGATTTCGCTTCAACTCCGTAGGCTCCGATATTCTGAACCGGGGCGGCTCCGACATTACCGGGTATAAACGATAAATTTTCAACGCCTCCCCAATTGTTTTTAACGCAATAGGATACAAAAATATCCCAAACCACCCCTGCTCCGGCGCATAGCCAAATATGGTTTTCGTCTTCGTCAATTTTTTCAATTCCCTTAATTTGCGGGTGAATAACAATACCGTCGAAATCGCCTGTAAACAACACGTTGCTTCCTCCGCCCAAAATAAAGCGAGGCACGCCGACCAGCGATTCATCGTTTAATATTTCCAGTATTTCGTCTTCACTTGTTGGCGCCGCATAGTATTTGGCTTTAACATCAATGTTAAAAGTATTTAATTGTTTTAAAGAGTAGTTGGTTTGGATAGTAAGCATAAATTATTTTGAATGGTTAATATTATAATCTATTTTTTTTAAAGCGGCTGATTCCGATTATTAGCCCAAAAACAAGCAGTATAGCCAAAGCTAAAATAAGCGTAGTAGTTTTTTCGCACAAGTTATGTTGCTTGATAATATCGTCGGCGCTTTCCGTTTTAATCAGCCTGTCAAGTTCCAGCATATCGGGAATATCATGGTAACTCCATTTTTTCAGAATACTTGCATCTTTCAGCAGTATCATGCCCGGGTTCGAGCGTACCATACTCTTTATCGTAGTTTCGTCGGTATGGTATATGGGGTATTGGGCTGCCGCTTTTGCGGCATACTCGGCATTAAGGTCGCCGGCCGAGCCGCTTAACATCATAAAATGATAATTACCGTAAGCGTTATTGTATATGTTGTTAATTTTGCCCTTATTTTTCAGACTTGCTTTTTCAATTTCGTACGATGTAAGCAAAATCATGTACCCGGGTAAATTCAAAATAGAGTCGGTTATATATTCCCCAACGCCGTTACTTATTGTAAAATCCTTGGTGGGCGGCGTATAACCTTCGGATACCAGCTTCGATTTTGTATCGACATATGTCCAACCCGAGAGGACTTCATCCGTAAGTTCGTCTATTTTAAATTCCTTTTTAACTCCGTCTTTTTCATAAATAAATGTATTATCATAAACAGCCGCGGGGGCATCTTCGGGCATTTCCCTGCCTTCCAAAATATTACTGCCCACCTTGTACGACATAAAGTCGATAAGCGGTAAATGGCGATAAGCGTAAATGGCCAAACCGAATGAAAAGATCAATATACCTGTAAAGATAGCCCATTCGGCCTTGCAGCATACAAACGGACGATAAAACTTGCGCTGGGTAAATATGAAGATAACGAAAGGCATTATAACAATGTTTTTGAAAAAGGTTTCCCAGTTGGTGAGTTTAATTGCATCGCCAAAGCAGCCGCAATCTTCAACGGGGTTGAAAACCGCCAGGATAAATGTAAGGCAGGTGAAAAATATCATAAACAATAATGCTCCCCATGATGCTTCTTTCATGCGTAGGCCGAAGAACATGCACAATCCCAATACAAACTCGGCAACAGCCAGTAATATACCGAATACCAATGACGTAGGTGCAAGGAAGTGCATAGAGAAGGCCTCGAAATACTCGTCGAACTTAATGGCCGAACCCATAGGGTCGATAATTTTTACATACCCCGAAAAAATGAATAACACACCGACGAGCAAGCGAGCTGTTACTCTTAACGCTTTCATTATATTCATGATAATATCCTTTAAATTAAAAATCTGCTTATCTTTTGTTTTATTTCTTCAAAAATACGCTCAGGCGGCAGCATTTCAGCATTGTTATCAACGCAACTGATAAGCTGAAAGCTCTCGTCCATCGACTCCTGTTCCAGATAAATTGTTCTTACCCGGCGTTGTAGGTCAAAATCGGCTTCGTGGATATCTTTTTTCCCTTGCAAATAACTCCGGTCGTCTCCTTCGCGTACCCCGTTCAGTTTTTTCTCGGTAAACGAAAACGGGACATCCAGGAAGATATTCAAATCGGGCTTGGGAATGGCAAAATAACTGTATTCCATATCTAAAATCCACCGGCGAAGCTTTTGCTTCCTTTCATTATCCGGCAACTTGGCACATTGATAAGCAATGTTCGAGTATACATAACGGTCGACAAGTACGATGTACCGGTTGTTTAACCAATCGTTTATCAGCCCGGCGGCATTATGGCGATCGCCGGCGTACAGCAAGGCTACCAGCGAAGGATCTACTTCATTTGTGTCGCCAAATTCACCCCGCAAGAAACGGGCAATAAGTTCGCCGTATACAGGAGACTCGAAACGGGGAAAATGCAAAAAACGACTATTGAGATTCTGATGGCACAGATATTCTTCAATCAATTTAATTTGAGTCGATTTCCCAGCTCCGTCAAGCCCTTCAATTACAATAAACATATAGTTGTATTCGAATTTATTGATTTATTAATGCTTAAAAGCTTCCCTAAACCCTTCCTTCCGGAGGGTCTTACGCGGTCGTGATTCTTGCTACTTGGTTCGTT
The DNA here is from genome assembly GCA_031263585.1 of Prevotellaceae bacterium. Taxonomy (GTDB): domain Bacteria; phylum Bacteroidota; class Bacteroidia; order Bacteroidales; family UBA932; genus JAISFN01. The sequence continues at coordinate 7,848 of JAISFN010000067.1, forward strand.
ATTCTTTATAATTTCGTATTTTTGCGCGAAGATACAATAAATCATGGAGCAATTATCTTCTTTTTTTCAAAAAAAGAAAACTATTAATTATTCGGGGCGACTGATTGATCTTTCTAAGTCATTAATAATGGGCATTATAAATGTTACTCCCGATTCATTTTATCCGGATAGCCGATATCAGGATGAGGAAAAAATCGCTAACCGTACCCAGCAGATTATAAAGGAAGGCGGAAGTATTATCGACCTGGGCGCTTACTCATCGCGGCCCCATGCGGCCGACGTTTCGGCAGAGGAAGAAATTGAGAGGCTCAGGTTCGCATTGCCTATTATAAAAAAATGTGCACCGGAAATAATCTTGTCGATCGATACCTTCCGTGCGGAAGTTGTCGAAGCGATTTATGATGAATTCGGCACGTTTATCATTAACGATATTTCGGCAGGCGGACTCGATGACCGGATGTTCGGAGTGGCCGGTCGGCTCGGACTCCCGTACATTGCCATGCACATGAAAGGCTCCCCGCAAAGCATGATACACGAAACGCAATACGATGATTTTTTCCGCGATATTACCGCTTACTTTGCCGATAAACTTAAACGGCTTATTGATGCCGGAGTGCACGATATAATTCTTGATCCAGGATATGGTTTCAGTAAAAATATGGAACAGAATTATGAGCTGCTTAAACGCATGAATGAACTGGTTATATTTGAGCTACCTATATTAGTGGGAGTATCGAGAAAACGAATGATATACCATTTGCTGGGACTTACCGCCGATGAAGCATTAAACGGGACTACGGTGATAAATACAATTGCCCTGCAAAAAGGAGCCGATATTTTACGCGTACACGATGTAAAACAAGCGGTGGAATGTGTGAAAATTATTGAAAAATTAAAATCGGTTTAAAAACAATATAATGGATTTTATTCACATAACGTTTATCGACATCATTGACATCCTGATGGTTGCTGCAATCATGTATCAGATTTACAAATTGATACGCGGAACAGCGGCTATCAATATATTTGTGGCCATCATTCTGTTATACTTTCTTTATCTCATTGTCAAAGTATTAAAAATGGAAATGATGAGCCTTATTTTGGGACAGTTCATCGAGGTCGGCGTATTGGCGCTTATAATTCTGTTTCAACAGGAAATCAGACGGTTTTTATTACATATAGGTACAAATTACATGCAACGGAATTCGAAGATACGGTGGTTGATTTCCGGCAAAACAACTAAACAGATGTCGGTTAAAACTGAAGATATTATGGAAGCCTGCCGCAGCATGTCCGAGTCTAAAACCGGGGCGCTGATTGTGATTGCCCGCCGCTCGTCGCTGGATTTATACGCCGAAACCGGGGATATAGTCGATGCCGATTTAAGCCAGCGCTTGCTGCAAAACATATTTTTTAAAAATGCTCCTCTGCACGACGGCGCCGTAATTATACTCGGCGAACGTATTTATGCGGCACGCTGCACATTGCCCACCACCGAAAACCCTAACATCCCGGCACATTACGGTACAAGGCATAAAGCGGCCTTAGGTATATCGGAACTCACGGATGCCGTAGTAGCCGTGGTATCGGAAGAAACCGGTTCGATTTCATACGTCGAAAACGGTATCATAAAATCGTGGCTTACTGCTGAAAAATTGAAAGACCTACTGGATAATGCGCTAAAAGTATAAGCTAATTTGTAAATTTATCAATTTGCTGATATAAGAATATGCCGATTTGTAAATTGTTAATCGTAAAAATATTGATTTACATATTTTCTCATTGGCATATTGGCGCATTGCTTCATTGATGTTCTTTCCGTAGCAAATCGTTTACTGTTTTAACCGGATTGAAAGTGATTAAAGGAACTTCGACAAAAATAGTGTTCCAATCGCTCATAGCTCCGTTCCATAATCCGGGAAGTTCCTGTGCCTTTAAGTCTTTTCCGTCTTTACTTTTCAGGCTTATAAAGCCTGTGGCAGGGTCGCGGTATTGCAATAAATCAAATTTTTCGCCTTTATAGTTCCGGATTCCACAAAGCAAATCGACTGGATTAAAATACGTCGAGGTTTTCAGTATGGCATTTTGTTGTGGATTTTTTATGTCTATCTGCTGACTTTCAGCAATTTGAGGCGAAAGCGAACCGTCGGCATCACGTGCTATAAACGGGCCTCCCCCGGGTTCGCCCTCGTTTTTAACCATACCGCACACACGTATAGGCCTGTTGAGTTTTGTGTATAAATAATCGTTTAATTTATTCTTATCCAAATTTGCCGGAAACGTAATGCAAAATACATCGCGTAAAAATAGCCGTATCTCGTTTTGTTTATCGGCACTTAACATATTATTTTCCAAATCATTTAAATAAGCAAACACCATTTTCTGCTTTTCGACAAGTACGCCGGCCAGAATTTTTTTCCAGCGCACCGTCTCAGCCACATGTCTTTCGGGAACAACATTATCGATGTTTTTAATAAAAACCATATCGGCATCCAAAGCGTTTAGGTTTTCGAGCAAAGCCCCATGCCCCGCCGGCCGAAAAAGCAACGAACCATCGGCATTTCTGAAAGGCTCGTTGTTAACATTAACGGCAAGGGTATCGGTAGATTTTTTTTGTTCGGAAAAACTTATACCGTAACGCACATTGTATTGTTTTTCATAGTATTTATACACGTTGTCATATAATTCTTCAAACTTGCTATGATGCTCGGGAGATACTGTAAAATGCAAAGCGGCAGAATCATCCGCCATCTTACCGTACAAGGCGGCCTCCATTAAATGCTCCTCGAAAGCCGTACGGGCGCCATCGGCATAACGGTGAAAAGTCAACAATCCTTTTGGTAACGAACCGTAATTTAAGCCATTATCACCCAGTAAGGCATGCAGTATAATGGCATAATCCGCCTCCTTGAGATTAGTGGTATCTATATGGTTTACAATGGTTTTTAATTCGTCGTAAAATGCAAAATCAGGGAGTAAAACAAAAAAATTCTTAACGGCTTGCATCAGTTTACTGCCCCAGTCAATAGTTTCGTTGTTGTCAAGCTTTTGTATAGCCTCGTACAGCGTTTTGAACATGCGGGTTGCAGCGCCCGATGCCGGTACAAATTTAATTCGGCTGCCTGTCCACTGCTCATATTGATGTATATAATGCTCCTGTTGCCGCTCGTTCAAGCGAGTAATTCCTTTTCCGGGAGTTGCCGAAGCTGTAATACCCAGGTAGGGAAATCCTCTCTTAAAATTCTCAATTTGCTTTTCAACATCAACCACTTCAATACCCTGCACGGCAAATTGTGCCAAATCTTTTTCAATAAACATAAATCCTTTATTTTAATAGACATTATATTCAATAAGATTTTAAATTAGTGATTATGAGTAAATTAAAATTAGCATTTTTAAAATTTACTGAAAATAAGCGAAATACAAACCGACATATATTGTAAGTTACTGATAATAAAACATAATAACTTTTTATTGAATATAAACTTTAATGTATTCGCTACAAATATAATAAAATACATCGTTTATCTGATATTTTATTCAAAACCCTGAAAAAATTATAATCAAAATGCCGATAAAGAAGCTGTATGGTAAACAATTATCTGATATTCAGAATAAAGAAAACAATAAAATTTCCGATTTCCGTATTTTTGTTGAACATGCCATTGGTGCGTCAAAAAATGTCGTACTTGTCAAAGAGCGTTTTAGATGCCGAAAATTCGATTTGATGATTCAGTCATGCTTAGCGCTTCAAAAGCGGGCGCCTCGCCTGCGTAGTCTAGACCTTTCCTTTTTCTGCATATAAAGAATTGGAAGAAGGACTTTCAATCGGCGCCCGATCGGACGGCGTTCCCTACGGAGTAAAAGCCGAGCCTTGAAAAGCCGAATAGCGTCAGCCGGTCTTTAGCCGCCATATTATTTTATTAAGACAAATTTAAACAGACTCTGAGGATAATGTCTAATAAAAGAATAAGTTTTAGAGGCATTTTTTTATTAATTTTGCAGCATTAAATAAAAATATTTTCATTATTAATCTGTTATGTTCACAAGAATTAATATTACCGGTAAAGTATACTGGATTGGCGTTAACGACCGTAAGAAACATTTGTTTGAGAATATATGGCCTCTGCCTGACGGCGTAGCCTATAATTCATATATTATTGTTGATGAAAAAACAGCGATAGTAGATACCATCGAGTCGTTTGGCGCAGGAACAAGCTATTTACACCGGATCGAACAACACCTTGAAGGCCGTCCACTAAATTATCTTATTATCAACCATATGGAACTTGACCATTCGGGCGAAGTAAAGACCATAATTGAAAAATACCCTGATGTGAAAATAATTGGTAACAGTACCACTTTCAAAATATTGGCGGCATATTTCGGAATTACTGAAAATTTGCTCAATACTTCCGAAATTGGGGATACGCTTGATTTAGGGTATCACAAACTTAAATTTGTAATGACGCCCTGGATACACTGGCCCGAAACCATGATGACATACGATACCACTGATAATATACTGTTTTCGGCCGATGCATTCGGTTCGTTCGGCACGCTTGACGGCGGTATTTTTGACGACGAAATAAATTTTGAAGCATATTATGAAGACAATATGCGCCGCTATTTTTCGAACATTGTCGGGAAATATTGTAACATGACACAAAAGGCTCTTAAAAAGCTTGACGGCGTACCTGTAAACTATATCTGCTCGACACACGGCCCCGTATGGCGCAAAAATCCTGAAAAAGTAATCGAATTGTACGACAAATGGAGCTGTTACGAGGCTGAAAGCGGTGTAGCTATTATGTATGCGTCGATGTATGGGAATACCGAGGCGATGGCCGATTATATCGCCCGCCGTATTGCCGAAGAAGGTATAAAAGAAATACGGATTTTTGATGTGTCAAAAACGCATATATCTTATTTAATAAGCGAGATATGGAAATATAAAGCCGTAATCTTGGGCAGTTGCGCCTATAATGGTGAAATGTATCCGCTTATGGAACAATTCTGCCGCGAGATGGAGCACATGAGCGTAAAAAATAAATTATTGGGCTTATTCGGTTCATACAGTTGGAGCGGCGGCGGAGTAAAAAATCTACTGAAATTTGCCGAAAATATAGGGTGGGAGCAAGTAGCCGATGCCATTGAAGTTTACGGCATACCTACCGACGAAAAATATACTCAATGCGATGCCCTGGCTAAAGCTATGGCCGGTAAATTGAAGTAATTAAGAAATTAAAAGATATCAAAAAGATGTCGGCTTTCCCGTAGAGCAAACACATGAAAAAACAATCAAACATCAAATTGGATTAGCCGCGGCAAGCTCGCAAAGCTCGCTTGTTTCGGGCTTTGCCTTCGCAATGATGCACTAAAAAAATTACGGCATTGCGAAGTATTTATTTGTTTTTCAAACTAATAAAAATAGGCATGATGCGTATATGCCGGTTGCTGTTTTTAGGTAAAAGATGGTAATTATTGAAAAACTAAAAAAGAGGCGGAAAATTGGGATTACTAAAGAGCGATAAAAATATACGGGGCATATCCTCCTTTTGTAGAGCAAGGTTCGATGAACGATAAATTGAGTCAACTATGTCAACTCGGGAGCAAAGATTTATCCGGAGCGTAAGATGATTAATTTAAAAATTTTACAACTATTACATTCTCCATCGCTTGATTAGAAAATAAGCAAAAGCTAATATCTAAACTACCTCCTGTGTAAATTAAATCATTGCTTAATTAATCATTAAACATCTTAAAATTAAAAAAATCATTGATCAATGATGTCCTATTTTACAATATGATTAATCTAAATATGAACTTCTTTCTTCGGCCAGCACATCATCCGAGTTAAATCTGAAGCCCAGACGTTTACCTGTTTTTACCTTGGCGTTTTCAATTTTTGTGGTCATTTGTGCTACCGAAGCTATTTTTACCATATCATAAGGCGGCACAAGCAAATCGAATTCAATGGCATATAAAATGGCTTTTTCAATTATCTGCTTCAAGCAATTTTTATCGACCACCTGCTCCCCGAAGCTGTTGATAAAAGACATCTGCCGCTTTCCTTCAGCAAAATAATGATTCTCACGGTTAACAAAAATACGCCCGATAAGGTAACCTAAGTCTTCCATACGATTATAGCGAAACGAATCGGCCAGGAAGTTATAAATACTTATAATTCCACAATATGAATTAAGTTTATCCTTTTGTACATACGATGTTTGCCATACCATATGATCCCTGTCGAACTCAAAAATATTCGAATGCATACTGAATATCAATATATCTTCGGCAACTTTTACTTCGGCTTCATATTTGCCCCGGTCACGATATTCAAGCCTAACCCGACGGTCATCTACCGTCAACAGATCATTAATATCATTTGTAAGTTCGTGCAATATCTCTTTCAACAATGTAAACACATCGAAAGTATTGTCGTGTACTTTTTGTTTTACATTCGATTTTTCATGAAGCATTTTCAAAATTTCATGTCGAGTATCACTCATTTTCGGTTCATCTTCCATATAATTTTATTAACAATTAATCATTTATTGATTCAAATTTTCTTAAGTAAGAGAAATAAATTATTATCCTATCTATAAAATGCTTATTGCGTAATAACTAAAACAATACTCAATCAACAATAATCAATTTACGACACTTAATATGCCCTGGCAAATACCACCCGTTGTTTGGATGGTTTCCCGGTAACCATGCATTTACCCGCTTCCATATCACCTTCCAGCGGTATACAACGAATAGTTGCTTTAGTTTCCTCCTTAATTAAAGCTTCGGTTTCGAGAGTACCGTCCCAATGAGCTAAAATAAAACCGCCTTTTTCTATCTGCATTTTAAAATCGTCATAAGTATCAACTATATAACTATTATCATCTCTGAATTTTAAAGCTTTCTGATATATATTCAGTTGAATTTCGTCCAGTAATTTTTCAACATAATCGGCAATATCAGTTTGTGGCAGAACTTGTTTTTCCAAAGTGTCACGGCGGGCAACTTCTATAGTTCCGTTCTGTAAATCGCGAGGCCCCAAAGCTAAGCGAACGGGTATACCTTTCAATTCGTGCTCGGCAAACTTAAAGCCTGAACGAAGATTATCACGATCGTCTATTTTTACCGTAATTCCCCGCTTTTGTATCTCCTGCTTAATAAATCCGCACTTCTCAAGCATCGCCTTCAGTTCCTCTTCCCCTTTAAAAATAGGCACAATAACTACCTGTACAGGCGCTATTTTAGGAGGCAACACCAAACCATTGTTATCCGAGTGCGCCATTATCAGCGCCCCCATCAACCGGGTTGAAACGCCCCACGATGTAGCCCATACATACTCCAATTTCCCTTCTTTTGTAGTAAATTGAACATCGAATGCCCTAGCAAAATTCTGCCCGAGAAAATGCGACGTTCCAACCTGCAACGCTTTACCATCCTGCATTAAGCCCTCGATACAGTATGTATCAAGCGCCCCTGCAAAACGTTCGCTCTCGGTTTTCAGCCCTACCAATACCGGAATTCCCAACCAATTTTTTGCAAAATCTTCGTATATATGAATAATACGCATAGTTTCTTCAACTGCCTCCCCGCGCGTAGCGTGCGCAGTGTGTCCCTCTTGCCAAAGAAATTCGGCTGTACGTAAAAATAAACGGGTACGCATTTCCCAGCGTACAACATTAGCCCATTGGTTACATAAAATGGGTAAGTCGCGATAAGATTGTATCCAATTTTTATACGTATTCCATATAATGGTTTCCGATGTAGGACGCACAATTAATTCTTCTTCCAGCTTAGCGTCCGGATCAACTTCAATACCCTTACCATCAGATGAATTACGAAGGCGATAATGAGTTACAACAGCACATTCCTTAGCAAATCCTTCAACATGAGCGGCTTCTTTCGAAAAAAAAGATTTAGGAATAAACAGCGGAAAGTAAGCGTTTACATGCCCTGTATCCTTAAACATCTTATCCAATGTGTGCTGCATTTTTTCCCAAATGGCATATCCATAAGGTTTAATAACCATACAACCCCGAACTGCCGAATTCTCGGCAAGGTCGGCTTTTATAACCAAATTATTGTACCATAGCGAATAATTATCTTCTCTATTTGTAACTTCTTTAGCCATTAATCCTAACTATTTTTTAATGAGTTCTATATCTATATAAATTATAAATCGTATATTTGTTTGTGACATGAGTAAGCAATAGAGTTATTTTGGTATAATATTTGTTACTACATGACAAAATGAGAGTGCAAAATAAGAAAATAAATTGATAACTATCAAAAACTATATAACCATGAAAAGTAAATTATTTATAGTATTAAGTGCAATAGCCTTTGTTATAAGCAGTTGCTCTACAAGTAACAGAACGGCGTCATCTGATGATATATATTTTGACTCTAGGGAAGTAAAAGAAAAATTGGCGACAGTCGATCCTGAAACAGACCGGTTACGTGCAAAAACCCAAGAGGCAATAAACCAAAATGAGTACGCAAAAAAACGTGTTTATGTAACTACTGATACTGTGTATCTAGAAAATGAAGACTATGATGCCCAATATTATAGTAACAATAACAATATTCAGGAAACTTATTACGACGATGGTAATTATGATTCGTACGAACGTAAATTGAGAATGTTCGACGACCCGACATATACCATTAACATTAACTATAATGTTGACCCCTACTCTTATTACGCAAATTACTATACCCCATCGTGGAGATGGAACTGGGGATGGTCAAGTTACTGGAACTGGAACTGGGGTTTAAGCTGGAATTGGGGATGGGGAAACTCATGGTATTATCCATCGTACTATTACGGAGGCTGGTATTATCCGTCGCATTATTACGGATGGCACGGTTACTACCCTTACTATAATAATCATTATTATCATAACCATTACTATCCTTCTTACTACTCATATAGTTATGGTCGCCGTGGCGCAGGTATCGGGCAATCGTACTACAGCAGTTCAAGCAGTCGTTACAACTCTAACAGAATGGCTCCGGTATCGTCAACATCAAGCCGTGTATCGTCATCACGGAATCAATATAACAGCAGCAAGGTATCACGTGTCGACAGGCCGAATGGTTCAAGTGCATCAAGCAGCAGCTATCGCCGCAGCGCTCCTGTTTCGAATACTAATAATAGCGGTAACGTAAGTGGCAACAACCGGCGTCCCAGCTCGTCTACAGGCAATGTATCCTCAACAAATAGGAGGGATAATAACAGTTCTTCTGTAAATAATAATTCAAGCTATCGCCGTCCCAGTTCGTCGTCAACAACTACTACAAGAGATGCTAACGTATCTTCATCAAGAAATAACAGCGGCAGCACACCGTCATACAGTCGGCCAAGCAGTCGGCCGTCATACAACAGCGGTTCATCAAGCAGTAGTTCGTCAAACTCAGGAAACAACTCATCAAGTTATAGAAGAAGTAGTTCATCAAGTAGTCCCTCTTATAGCACGCCAAGTTCGTCAAGCTACAGGGGAACCAGTTCAAGCAGTTATTCGTCGCCAAGCAGCAGCCGCAGTTCAAGCAGTTACTCGTCGCCAAGCAGCAGCAGCCGCAGTTCAAGCAGCTATTCGTCGCCAAGCAGCAGCAGCCGCAGTTCAAGTAGTTATTCTTCCCCAAGCAGCAGTTCTTCGTCTCGCAGTAGCGGAACCAGCTCTTCATCAAGTAGTAGCAGACGCCGTTAAGCTTGCCGGGTATTGTATAGGATAAGAAGTGATAACTGAGAACCTTAAAAGATAAAAAAATGAAAAGATATATAATTTTATTTGCAGTAACATTATTGTTTTCGGGAAGTGTTTTTTCGCAAACTTACTTGGATGCATTACGTTTCTCGCAACAAGATTTCGAAGGTACCGCCCGTTTTACATCAATGGGTGGCGCCTTCGGGGCTTTAGGTGGAGACTTTACTTCATTAAGTCTTAATCCGGCGGGTATCGGTGTTTACCGGAGTTCCGAGTTAACAATTACTCCTACGTTATCCCACAATAAAGTAAAGTCCGAGTATATGAATGTAAATACCGATGACAGCCATACGCGTTTTAGTTTATCGAATATTGGATATGTCGGGACTTTTATGACAGGAAAAGAAAATGGACTGGTTAGTATTAATTTCGGAGTAGGTTATAATAAAGCCATGAGCTATTATCGAAATACAGCCATGCGTGGAGGTAATTCCGAATCGAGTATAATGGACCATCTGGCGAGCAAAGCAAATTCCGATTTAGAGTATTTTAATCCTGATGATTTTGAGGCCGACAATGCTTTTTATCACTTCTCCCCGGGAGATTGGGATGTAGTAATGGCTTATGGTACAAATATCATTGAATGGAATAAATTTAACGATGGCATGTACGATCCTCATTTGGAAGTATCAGATAATGGCGTTTACGATAAAGTAAGACAGCTGCGTTACACAACTCAATCGGGTACAAACGGTGAATATGTTTTCAGTTTCGGAGGCAATATCTCCAATAAATTTTACTTCGGCGCTACTTTCGGCCTACAGGACCTTTTTTATGAAAATACAGTAGAATACGCCGAAACAGCTGTATCGGGCAATATATCCAATTTCGATAATTTCAGCTATCGCGAGTATTTCCACACTTCGGGAACGGGGTACAATATCAAATTAGGTGTCATTTACCGCCCTATCAGCGAAATACGTATTGGAGCAGCAATACATACACCTACCTATTTCTATTTAACCGATGAATATTGGGCGCGAATGAATTCCCGAATCGGATCACAGAATTATGAAAAGAGGCCGTCAGACCCGAACCTTTTTGATTACCGGATTAATACGCCTTTGCGCCTAATAGGTTCATTTGCTTATACTTTTGGAAAGGTAGGTTTACTGAGTGTTGATTACGAATACATCAACTACTCGGGTGTGCGGATGAATAATCGCAATGGAGATCGGCGCGTATTTGACGGCGAAAATGATATTATTAAGGAATATTTACGAGGGACATCAAATGTACGTGTAGGCGGCGAAGCATGGCTTAGCAATAATTTTGTTTTGCGTGCCGGTTTTATGTATAACGAAAGCGCGGATAAAGAATATGATATGAAGAAGTTCACATATTCTGTCGGTTTAGGTTATAAATACAATAACTTTTTTGCCGACTTTGCTTATGCAATCACTTCCACTAAAGATTATTACAGTCCGTATTCCACTGCTCCGCTTATGGTAACGGAAAAAGATCTCCGAAACAGGTTTATGTTAACATTCGGTTTCAGGTTTTAAATCTGTTACCCCCTAGAAAACATAAAAAGACTGCAAAAGCAGTCTTTCTTATTTTCAATCAATAACTAAAATCTTAATCGTCATCATCATCCGATGTTTCGGCTTCGAAATCGTCTCCTTCCGCATCTGGAAAACCATCTCCCATCTCTCCTCCGGAATCCGGGTCATTATTTCCGCCGAATAATTGTCTCTCAACCTCTTCTATTTCGGTGTCAACTTTCACATCCACTTTAATCAAATAAGTAGCATCGGCAGTATCCAAAGTAATTGCATGGAAAAAATCACCATTCCCTTTGTCAACTTTAAACACATCATCTGCATATCCTCTTGGATATTTCTCCCTCACCAGCTCAATCAACTCCGGCGACAAATTCTTGTAACTAACCACCAGTCTTCTTTTACCGTTAGACGATTTTACGGTGGATGTTGTTTTTGCCATTCCGGAGCTTGCTTTGGATTCTACTTTCTTCTTGGTCGCTTTTATACTCATAACTTAAACCGCATTTTTTTTGCAAGTATACATCAAAATTTTTATTCTTAATATTCAGATTAATATTTTTATCAAAGATACCCGTTTAAGGTAATAATTTTAATTTCCTATATTTTATACAAATATGCTGCAAAAAGGTTTATATCTAATGACCTTAATTTCGCTTAAAATATTCAATAAATCACATTTTTCTATATAACAACCTGCAAATAACACACATTATAAGCACGTCTTTGTACAAAAAGAATTCGCAAATGTATAAAATTCTTTTAATTTCAAAATATCCCGGACAACCGCATCAAAATTTCGTGTCGCTCTTTTAAACGTTGTGAAAAGGGTACTCCAAAATTCTCTCGAAACACTATTAGGAGATTAGGAAACATACCCTAGCTTCTGACAGTTTTAAACAAAAATGAAAATTTTGATACAGTTACTTTACAAAATATCTGATTAAGTTTCCTTATAGTAAAATATAATAGGTCAAACCTTCTAACAAATATAAATATTATAAAATGAGAAATATAGAGATACCTCATAAATCATAGCAAATATATCAATATCATATGCTAGAACACATTAAACCCGAAGCTCTTCTTTGATAAATAAAAATTTCCCCTTGACGATACCTCGTAGCTTGCAGCGAACAGATCCATTTAATATTAAGATTAGTATCTACAATACATACAGAGTAAATCAATAATATTATGTATATAATAATTTGATAGTGTTTTCCAAAATGTGTAAATTTGTACAAAACCGAAATTGATGTAAAGGAAAGCTAGATTAAACACTTTTAAATTACTTTTAAATGCTTAATTAAATACGTTTAAACGCTCGCGTATTATTTTGGATAAACAGCAAATTTTATGAAAGGCCCGCCTGATACGATGTCTCAACCGACAATTATTTCCCTCGATACCTACGGTATATTTCTTTCCTGTACGATGGCTTCCGCCCTTGAATGCGGCCGCAAAGCTATCCCCAACCATCGGAGGCAATACGCCCGTACTTTATCCCTAAATCAGACAAGCTTTTCTTCAGCTCTTTTACTGTTTTCATGTCCCATTTGCCCCAGACAAACGCTGCGATTCCGCCACTGTCCTTACGGCAGGCATAGATGAGTCAAAGCTTGGCGCTCTTCTTCCCCGCATAAGTCCAAAACTCATCTGCTTCCAAACAATCATAATACTGCCGCCTGGGCTGGATCATATGCAGGGAGTGTAGCAATACCGGCAATAGTTTTTTGATGACTATTCTCTAAATTTCAGCGATATACCTGAAGCCTATGCCGCGGATAAGCGGCAATAAGATCTTTTGTGTCAAGGATGAATGACAGCCTTTGTACCGCAAAGCGTGGCCGCCGATAAACTGCCGTCCGCATTTCTTGCACAAATAATTTTGCGTCCCATACGGTCTCTTTCTCTTTCTTTTTATCTTTGTACTTTGGCAATCGGGGCAATGGAGGGTAACTTTTATTTTCATTTACAAAAATACTAATTCATCCACTGATTAGCAAATCTCTACATTAGCATACTTTTTACATCACCACCGAATTTATTTTACTCAAATGAAAAAGGTTCTATAAAAAATACTAGCTTGTTTAGGACAAAATATTTAGCAGAGTTTTTACACCGCTTTTTTCATGTGATAAAACTAATTTTATGTTAACGATTTAGAAAATAACCTGCTTAATGTGATACAATGGCTTAGAATTTGATAAATTTACACTTTAATAATCTAATCGAGGTATTAAATTATAGAGCTATATTAATAATTAATTTATTATGAAAAAAATAATACTTTTAGTGATTGCATCAATTTATATGGCATCAAATGTTATGGGACAAGGTTATAAGCTGGAAGTTAATATAAACAATGCCCGTGACTCGATGCTGCTTTTAGCCATTTATGGCGGCGAAAATAAATACGTACGCGATACCTCTTTTATGGATAGCAACGGAAAAGCTGTTTTTGCCAAAGATAAACCGCTGGACGAGGGAATATACATTATTGCCATGGGCGGAACACAATTATTCGATTTTATAATATCTGACAGCCAGAATCAGCAATTTGCGGTAACAACTACAAAAGACGATTATATCAATACCCTGCATTTTCAAAATTCAATCGAAAATGAAGAGTTTGCTGAATTCAACCGATACATGGGCACACAACAAAAGCGGGAAAATGCACTGCGGGAAAAAATTATGAAAAACCCTACTGACAAGAAAATCAAGGAGGAAGTAGAGAACGAAGATAGGGCGATTCGGGAAGATTACCACAGCTATGTTGAAAAAATAGCCCAAAAATTCCCCGGCACATTATTAACAAGCCTGGCCAAAGCAATGGATAAACCTCAGACACCGAAGTTTGATATTGACGAATCGAACCCCAAGTACGACTCGATTTACACAATGCAATATTACCTGTTTACCAAGCAACATTTTTTCGATAATTATGACTTTACCGACAAACGACTGATAAACACACCTGTTTTTATTCCCTCGCTTAACTATTATCTGGATAAGATACTTGTACAGCTTCCCGATTCGATAATCCCGATGGTTGATACAATAATACAAAAAACCCAGCCTAACCAAGAAATGAAAAGATATGTTACCGGATATATATTCAATAAGTATCTGGCGTCGGACATTATGGGTATGGAATCAATTGTTATACACTTAATTGATAATTACTACCTTAAAGATGAAATCGGAGGGCAGGACTCTACGTTTATGATTGAAATTAAACACTATGCCGATCGAAACCGTGCAACATTAATTGGTAAACAAGCTGCCAATATTAAAATGCAAAGCCTTAGCGGACAATACGAATCGGTATATGGTATCGAGGCTCCCTATACACTGGTGTATTTTTACGAACCATCGTGTGGGACATGTAAAAAGGAAACCCCCAAAATTTACAAAGTTTATCAAAAGTACCGCGACAAAGGCTTACAGGTAATGGCCGTATATACGCAACAAAATAAGGAAGAATGGATGTCGTACGTAGCCGAATACGGGTTAGACTGGATTAACGTATGGGACCCACGAAATGATAATGATTTTAGAATAAAATACACCATATATTCTGTTCCCCAAGTGTTTTTACTCGACGGTAATAAAAAAATAATAGGCCGCCGTTTAAATTCGGAAGGACTTGATAAAATATTGAGTAATTTGCTAAAAAATAAATAAACTGTTATGCAAAAGCTCCTATATGCAATTGTTATTGCCTGTATGTTTCAGTTGTTACTTGAATCGTGCAGTTCTATAAAAAATTACAGTATTACTGTAATGCCGCAAAGTATGCATACCGGAGACACATTGTACCTGAAGGCATACAAAGGTAAATCGCTACATACGATCAATAAAATGGCGCTCAACGAACAAGGTATAGCCCGTTTTACGGGCGAACCCGCATTACCGTGCGGAATGTATGCCATAGGTACAAAAAACACGGGAAGCAGTTTCGATTTCCTGATTTCGGATAACCAGCCGCAGCGCTTTTTGGTTACATACGATACGGCAAACATTCCCCAATCAATTTTTTATACAGGATCAAAAGAAAACACAGCATTCTCCGAATACCGGAATAAAAATGGGAACAGTGCATTCAATGATATTGTAATGAGCTACAAACAATACTCGATGTTATCTTTATACATCAAAAGTCATAGCGATATGGAAGAATATGTTTTAAACAAGGATGCCTACAAACAACATTACTTTGATAATATTGATTTTGCCAATGAGTGCATTACGCGAATGCCCTTGCTCGAAGGTAAATTATTCGAGTATTTTTTCCACGTATTGAATCCGATCGATACCACAGAATTGAAATGGGGAATTGATGATGTATTAAATAAAGCTGCTGCTAATGTTGAAGTATACACTTTTTGCACCGGTTTTTTGTACGAAATTTTTATAGGATCACCTTTGCCCGGCCATGAAAAAATAGCCGAATATATTGCATATAACTATATATTTGCCGGCTTTACATCGGTATTCGATACTGATTTTGTAGCACGGGTAAAAAGTGAAATCAATTGGGTAAGTATGAACCCTGTTGGCAGTATTGCCCCGGACGTTAAATTGCAAAGTATAGCGGGCGATTATATAAAACTTAGCGATATAAAAGCTAAAGTTACCGTTTTACTTTTTTTGGATCCCGATTGCAGTGTTTGCCGCGAAGTTGTGCCTTTGGTTTATGCAATATACCGAGACTATAAAAATAAAGGATTGGAAGTGTATGCAGTTTATCCGGGATATGAAGCCGACCTATGGAAATCGTATATTATAAAGGAAAAGCTTGACTGGATAAATGTATGGGGCGGTGACCAGCCCGATATAATTTTTAACAATTACAACTTACTGGGCTTACCTGCCATTTATTTACTTGATAACGACAAACGTATTATAACCAAAGAAATATCGGTAGAGGAACTTGACGATTTACTTAATGAGATTTTCGAAAATCCGACCCAAAAGCCATAAAACCTATTTGGAAATAAGGCGACAAAATACAAAAAGCCTACTTTTAAAGTAAGCTTTTGTATTGACTTTTAGTCTATTTTTAAGTCGTTTAGCCGCTTCTTTGTTATTTCCTTAATTATTTATTCTCCAAAATTACTACCTATTGTACTCATCTCTATCCTTCTCTTTAAGGGGATTTACTAAGGAAATGTATAAAATTTGCGGTATAACCTTTTTTCCATTTTCTTTAATTAGCGTTTATACCGTCATTCCGCCATCAACACTAAGTACGGCGCCATTTATATAAGCCGCTTCGTTTGAAGCTAAAAAACAATATGCTGACGCTATTTCTTCCGGTTTTCCCAAACGGCCTATGGGAACTTTGGCTTTCATCCCCTCAATTACATTTTCGGGCATGGCGGCAACCATTTCGGTTGCAATAAAGCCCGGGGCTACGACATTTACCGTAATACCTTTGCGACCAAGTTCGCGAGCCCAGGTTTTGGTCATGCCTATTAAGCCCGATTTACTTGCTACATAATTAGTTTGCCCAAAATTACCATACAAACCCACTACCGACGATGCATTTAAAATACGTCCGTAGTTTTTTTGCAACATATACTCCGATATGATTTTGGTACAATAAAATACGCCGGTAAGGTTAACATCAATAACTTGTTGCCATTGTTCAGGCGTCATTTTCTTAAGCGTACTGTCACGTGTAATACCGGCATTGTTCACCAGTATGTCGATGGCGCCAAATTGATCGAATACTCGTTTTGCAGCGGTCTCAATCTCCTGATAGTTTGTCGTATTCACTTTGTCGAACATAGCGTTTAATTTGGAAGCCAACTCTTTCCCCCTGTTTTCATCCAAATCCCAGATGATAACTTTAGCGCCCTCGTTTACAAATTTTTCGGCAGTAGCTGCACCAATTCCGGCGGCTCCACCCGTTATAATAGCTATTTTATTATCTAAACGTTTCATATAAGTTATTTTGGAGATGTGATTTCTGTAATGAGATATAAAGTTTTGTTTTGGGATATATCTCAATACTCAGATCGCATCTCAGTATTTTTTAAAACTGATTGTCATTTTTCAATTTGGCTGTACCTTCAACATAAATTTTACCTCCAGCATCCACTATCAAACAAGATATTACACCAGTATGTTTTTCGATATTCACTTCGCTTACTTCAAATTTGGCAATATAAGGTTCTCCGGCATATACAGGGGCTTTAAACTTCAAATCCTGATGCATATATATCGAACCTTCGCCGGGAAACATTGTACCAAAAACCTTTGAAAATATAGCCGCCGAAAAAATACCATGAACAATAGGGCGTTTGAACGGAGTTTTAGCGGCAAATTCGGCATCAATATGAATAGGGTTATTGTCGCCTGTAATGCGTGCAAAAGTATTTACATCTTCTTGGCTTAGTACAAATTCATGAGTAAATGTATCGCCTGTTTTTATCATAATACCGAGTTTTTAATTTACGTTTTTAACAATTATAGCCGTACCCATACCGCCTCCTATACATAATGAAGCTAACCCCAGTTTCTTGCCCGATTTTTTAAGTTCATGTACAAGGGTCACGAGTATGCGGTTGCCCGATGCCCCGATAGGATGCCCCAGTGCAATTGCACCGCCGTTTACGTTGCAACGCTCATCAATCCACTCTTTTGTAACCCCGTGTTCGTTTACCAGTTCCTGAACAACACCCAACGATTGTGCAGCAAATGCCTCATTTAGTTCGATAAGCTCCATATCGCTAAGTTTTAAACCAGTATTTTTTAAAGCCTTACGTATAGCGGGGATAGGCCCCATACCCATAATTTGAGGATCGACGCCACCTTGCCCCTGTGCAATTATTTCGGCAAGCGGCAGTAGCCTATATTTTTTTACGGCATCTTCGCTTGCCAGCATAACAAACGATGCTCCGTCGTTAATTCCCGATGCATTGCCTGCAGTAACAGTACCGTCCTTTTTAAAGGCGGGTTTTAATGCCGCGAGCTTTTCAAGTGTCGATGTCCTGTTCGGAAACTCATCCGTCAAAAATATAATGGTTTCTTTTTTAGTGACAATTTCAATCGGAACAATCTCGTTTTTAAACTTACCCGAGTTTATAGCATTAATGGCCTTTTGCTGCGAATTAAACGAAAATTCATCCTGCGCCTGGCGTGTAATAGCGTATTTTTCAGCAATATTTTCAGCCGTAATCCCCATATGATAGTTATGGAAAGCATCGGTTAACCCATCGTTAACCATATGGTCTACAACATTGATATTGCCCATTTTTATACCGTTGCGCACAATGCCAGGCAAAATAAACCCTGCTCCCGACATGTTTTCAGCGCCTCCTGCAATTATCAGGTTCGCCATACCCGATACTATTTCGGTATAGGCATTCATAACCGATTTCAATCCCGAGCCGCAAACCATATCAATCGAGTATGCAGGAACTTCGTAGGGTACACCGGCTTTTACTAAACACTGGCGGGCTACGCCTTGCTTTTGCCCTGCTGATAAAACGCTACCGACTATTACGGAGTCGATATCAGCGGGATTAATATTTGTATCGCTGATAATTTGCTTAATAACAAAAGCGCCCAGTTCACCCGGCGTGAAAGATGATAACGAGCCCATAAACTTTCCGATAGCGGTGCGTTTGGCGGCTACAATGTAAACTTTTTTCATGATTATATTTTCAGATTGTTATTTCATAGTTTTTAAATTATCCGGAATAATCAATTTTGCTTCGGTAGCGTTTTGCACATCCTCAACCGTAAATTCGGGATTGATTTCGATTAATACGATGCCTTGCGGAGTAATCTCCATAACTCCCATTTCAGTTATAATCATATCTACTTCGCCTGCTGCGGTTAAAGGCAATCTGCATTGTTTAAGAATTTTTGCAGCCCCCTTTGCGGTATGCTCCATAGCTAAGATTACACGTTTGGCTCCTACAATCAAGTCCATAGCGCCACCCATGCCCGGTGTTTTTTTCCCGGGTATCATCCAGTTGGCCAGGTTGCCTTTCTCATCAACTTCCAATGCCCCTAATATGGTTACGTCAACATGCCCGCCACGGATTATGGCAAACGATGTAGCGGAATCGAAACATGATGCCCCTGTTATACGGGTAATATACCCGCCACCAGCATTGGTGTAATTTATATCTTCCTGCCCTGCTTCAGGCGCTGGCCCCATGCCCAACATACCATTTTCCGACTGTAAAGTAACCTCGACTCCTTCGGGTAAATAATTGGGAATTAAAGTAGGCAGCCCGATACCAAGATTAACCACATAGCCGTCTTTAATTTCGAGAGCCGCACGTTTGGCAATAACCTCCCTGATTTGATTTTTATCCATAATCATTAGTATTTCATCCTGATCAATTAAATTTAAGTATTGATTTTTTAAAAAGTATGTTGGTATAAAAAGTTGACAATAAAGGAATAAATGTATTTTTGTTGAATGAAAATAAAGATAAAACGGTATTGCCCCTATTGCCGGGGGACAAAGATAAAGAAAAATGGTAAAAAACACTCCAGAAAGCAGAAATTATTTGTGTAAAAATTGTAGAAGTCAATTCATCGGCAAGCATGCCCCGGATTACAAAGGCTGTCATTCATTACTGGAACAACGCATTTTATTGATGATAGTTCGAGACATTGGCTTAGAGTCATTTCCGTAATAGAGGGAATTAGTATCGTCAAAGTATTGCCGGCACTCGTTAAATCCTACCGTAGAATCACGCCGAAATGTCGTCATTATACCTCATTGGAAGTAGATGAGTTCCGGACTTATGCAAGAAAAAAGAAAAATAAGCTCGGCTTGATTTATGCATACGAGACAGGGAAACGGCTGAGATTTATCCTTTGTTTAGGGTAAGCAAGACTTAAAAACAGCCGGAAAATTGCGAAAAAACACCTGTGATAGGAATCGAGGTTATGATTGTATCCGTACAGACAATTGGGAAAGCTTTATTATTGCATTGTATTTCAGCCAGATAATCACATAATTAAAAAATCTCATACGGTGGGTATTGAGGGAAATAATTGCCGACTGAGGCATTGTATCCAGCGGCATTCCATAAAACCTGCTGTTTTTCCAAAATAATACATGAGCGTTTAAAAGTATTTAATCTAGCTTTCTTTTATATTAACTTTGGATAAGTATAGGGGAATAGCATACCTTTTAAATCAACACCTAAATTTATTATTACTTCGAATGTCTGCGCACATACTCTTCGGCAATGTACGATCCCACGTCATCGGCATAGCTATTCATGCCAAAACCGGCATCATAGCCCAATTCTTTGGCCAGCTCGTGGCTAATGCGAGGGCCTCCGCAAACCAGTATAACCTTATCACGTAAACCTTCGGCTTCAAGCAATTCAACAAGCTCCACAAGATTTTTAATATGAACATCTTTTTGAGTAACCGTTTGCGAAACCAATAGAGCATCGGCCTTTAACTCAATAGCTTTTGCAATAAAATCTTCATTCAATACCTGGGAACCTAAATTATAAGCTTCGAACATATCGTAACGCTCCAGGCCATAATGTCCGGCATAGCCTTTCATATTCATTATCGCATCAATGCCCACCGTATGGGCATCGGTTCCTGTACTAGCCCCAATAATGACTAAGGGACGCCCTATATTTTCCTTAATATATAGATCGGTTTCGTGCATATCCATTACTGTACTTTCAACTTTAGGTACGTAGATACTCGAATAATCTACATGTTGGGTACAGTTACCGTAACAATTGAAAAAAGTAAATCCTGATGTAAGCTCTTTAAAATAAACAACCTGTGGATTATCGAAACCCATTTGCCGCATAAGCTGTTTGGCGGCTTCGGTTGCTTCGGCCCCGGCCGGAACGGGAAGCGTAAAACTGAGCTGTATCTTACCATCGTTTATCGTATCTCCATATGGTTTTACCTTTTTAATGTCCTGCGTTTTATCGAAGTCCTTCGATTGTGTTGAATATAATCCTCCGCTCATATCTTTTGTTTAATTGCTTATCTTTTATTTGTTTATTCTCCAGTTAATTTCCTTTTAATATCCGGATAAACGGATTCATATAGTTAGTACCTTTCTGCATTACCCCTTCCAATCCTTTTCCTCCGTTTTTAGGGCGTTTAACATCGGCAAACAAGCCCATTTCTAATGCTGAAAAAAGTCCTACCCTATCAATGCTTTCAAGCAATTCAACCGCCTTATTCAACACATTCTTAGCCCGTTCTGTTATAATTCCGCCATCCCTATATTCTATTTCTTCACCAATATTACGCATGTTATTGAAGATATAGCGCGCATTTTCGATGGACAAATACCTATCGGACATAAACGGGGTATGAATAGCTTCGGTCGGCATTCCTAATAATTGAATTCCCTGATGTGTCCACACACCTATCATATTAAACAACGCATCCTGTATATGACCCTTAAAAATATTACCTGTCATAAATTTTGTAGGGGGCATGTATTTAAGCGGCACTTTCGGGAATATCTCTCGTGTCATTTGTGCTTGTGCAAGTTCGTACAGAAACCCGTTTTCAAGTTCAGGATCCATCTCAAAAGCATGCCCTAGTCCCATTTGTTCCTCGGGTATCCCTGCAAGTAAAGCAAGCTGCTCATTTATAAAATCAGATGCCAGCACGGTATGCGCGTTTTCAAAAGCATCGGCAGTTGTCAGGTAATTATCTTCGCCAGTATTGATAATAACCCCGGCAAACCCATTGATAACCCTCGAAAAAAACTGGTCGACAAGTGTGCGTTGCATGTTGATATCTCGGAATAGAATACCGTATAGCGCATCGTTAAGCATTACATCAAGGCCTTCGAGCGCACCCATCACTGCTATTTCGGGCATGCACAAGCCCGAGCAGTAGTTACACAAGCGTATGTACCTACCTACCTCCTCGCCTACTTTATCTAATGCCGAACGCATTATCCTGAAATTTTCCTGGGTGGCGAATGTGCCGCCAAAACCTTCGGTAGTAGCGCCATATGGAACATAATCGAGCAACGATTGCCCTGTAGTACGGATAACTGCAATAATATCGGCGCCCTGACGTGCAGCTGCTTCTGCCTGTATCACATCTTCGTAAATATTTCCGGTAGCCACAATCACATACAAATAAGGCTGCGGACCCTCGCCTAATGTCTTCAAGTACTCTTCTCTGCGTTTGCGGTTCGATTTTATTTTATCAATACTGGCATCAATAATTGGTTTTATTTTTGCCGATAATTGTTCTTCTCTTACAATTGGCAATTTACTTATATCCAATGTGCCTCCAGCAATTTTTTCAGCAATTTGCTGGGGAGATAAATTCGCGTTAACCATAGCATTGGCAATATAAAAAAGTGCGCCATGCGATAGTATACCTTTGTCTTTCAAATCGTCTACAACAACATTCGGCAGCGGAACCTGGTTTTCGTCCACACCATCGATGCCCAATAAACGACATATGGTACGTTCTACGGCAACTGTAGTATAATTACTGGCAAAATCCTGAACACCGGCAGCTATATTTGCCGATAGCTTCCGTGCGTATTCAACCTGCTTAAAATCTAATCCTAATTTGCTCATATTGTTAAGCGTAATCCTTATTTTAATTTTATATAGTCTACCTGTCTTATGTTTTTAATTCTTTATTAGCTATCTCAATCCACTCATCATCAATTTTTAACGTTGCAGCTATTCTTAAAGCTTCTCTGGGTGCGTTTGTTCCTGCGTCTTCCACCAATGCATAGTCCATTTTATTATTGATAAAACCCCGTACCCGTAAACGTTTACACCCAATATTATCAATGTTGTAATGTGTGGTAACGATAACAAGCGAATTGTATTTTTGCAGAATTTTTAACAGCGCAGTCACCAATGCCGTACCTTCCAACGGATTGGTTGTTCCGGCAGGCTCGTCGATTAATGCCAGAACAAACTCTCTTTTTTTTATTTTTTTAAGAATATCGTTTATCTGAAGCATTTCGGCAGCAAACGAAGATAATCCCTCTTGTACGCTTTGCACTCCCCCAAGCGAAAGAAAAACGTTTGAAACAGGCGATATATAGGCCCATTCAACTGGAATCCCGAACCCGAATTGAAACAGATATTGCGACAATGCCAACGTTTTAAGCGTAATGCTTTTGCCTCCCATGTTTGCCCCTGTAATGAGCAAGGGTGAAGATGCTTCAAACTCAATATCAACATGCTGAAATTCTTCGCCTTTTTTATTCAGGATATCTTTAACCTCCGGATTAAACAATTGTCGGTAGCTATTTTTATTTTCGCCGATACAGGGTATCGACAAGTGCAGTTCTTCAAGTTGATGAACTTTAGCTAAAAGAATATCGATTTTAGCAAGCCTGTAAAGCGATTTTTCCAAATCCATAGAAAACGGTTTCAGTTTAACGGCAAGCCCTGCTCTTACTTTTTGTTCGATAATTGCGACACGGTACAAATGCTCCTCAGTATATCCGCCACCCGAACGTATAATTTTGCGTAACTCCTTTAACTCGTTATTATACGAGTCGTACACATAAAAAGAATTTATCCGTTGCTGTTCGGGATCTAGTATATTAAGCATTTCGCTTAAATCAGGTAATCGAATTTCAGTACTGTGTAAATCAACATCCTGCAATAACTCACGGATATCTTCGCTGATAATCGCCAGGTTTTTTACTTCGAAAAACTCGATATCATCTAATGTCGATTCGCCCGATAAGCTCGAAATGGTGGTGCGAATATCTTTTACATGCGAGAGTTTACTTCTCAGTTTAGCCGATAAATGATGAAAAGCATTGTCTTTACCGAAACAAATCAAAAATTCCGAAAGCTCATCATATTGTTTTTGGATATCATCGATCGATATAGCCATTTTGCTTTCCAGCAGTATATAACGCGAAAAAGACGACTGTATCTCCAATTTATCAAAGATATAGCGCATTCCGCAAGGCGAATCAAGTATTAATTTTAATTTAATATCCATTTTTTACAATGTCATACACTGGTAATTTCGCTTTATGCATCAATTGTCGGCATAGTTCGTCCGAATCAAGCGCTGTTCCGTTCGGCGCAAACGGGTTTACGGTAATTGCAATCAATTTGCTTTTTCTTAATACCGTGAGTTTCCCTCCGTTACCGATAAATTTTTTATAAGTCAGGGGTTCTGTAAAAATCCGTGTAAAATCGC
The DNA here is from genome assembly GCA_031263585.1 of Prevotellaceae bacterium. GTDB lineage: Bacteria > Bacteroidota > Bacteroidia > Bacteroidales > UBA932 > JAISFN01. The sequence continues at coordinate 32,311 of JAISFN010000067.1, forward strand.
GGACTATCAATTCCGTACCGTTACAATTCTTATTTTCTGCCGTTTTTTTCAAAAAACTATCGGTTAATGCTCCCGATAAATAAATTGCCCCCGTACTGTTATCGTTTGCCAATTCCGGTATATTCGGCGAAAAAGACGTAAAATGCGACGATTCATAAATATCTCCATCCTTGTCAACCAACCAGATACCTCGTTCTTTCGCATCTAATTCATTAATACAGGCTAGTTGAGTAAGCGGCAAATTAATCAAATCGACCACAAATAAGGTTTTCCGTACCAATGTCGGGATATCAATTGATAAGGCCGCACCTGTTGCCAGAATCATTGATTGCGATACCGCCGGCGAAGCTAGGCTTAGCCGCGACAATGCGCCGTCGATTACGCATAATTGCACCCCAAAATTGTTTTGAAGCTTATTTACCCACCTCTCCAATCCGGCTGTTGATGAAGGCCCTGATAAAATAATTTTTTCGTCGATTAATGCTCTGGCCGTCATCAATCGTCCAAGTGCGGTTTGTTCATCGTCAATTTCAAGTAATTCGGAAAGCAAACGCCGTTTCCGGTAGTGCTTTTCGCTTGTTGTAAAAATGACACCTTTTTTTAGATAAATCTCCGGTTTCCGCGTCTGCGTTACCTGATCGACTCGTTCTCCATCAATGCCAACCGAACTGACCGCTATGGTTAAATCATTTGAGGGCAAACGTTTAAGCACATAATTTAAAGTCTCAGTCTTGCCCGTATTTTTCTCAAGCCCAACAATGGATAAACTATTATATTTAAGAATTTCCTCAACAAAAGGCATTGCTATTAATTGATAATGAAAACTGAAAGTTAAAAATTCTTATTTAGTTTTAGCCTTGCTGTCTTTACAATGCTTGCTAATAGTTTTATTAATTTCTGGCAATCTGTATATGGATTAACAAAAATTCTTTTTCTGATAAAAAATCACAGTCTCTAAAAAGCATAAGTCAATAACATTATCCTTTCAAATTTACGAAACAATTTTCAATTTTTAACTATCAATTTTCAATTTATTTGCTTAACTTCCGGTTTTTGCGCATTAGCACTTCCGGCTCTATTGTTAATTTTTGTCCGCAAAGTAGTGCGGCTATCCCTTCAACATCAGCATTTTTTTTGCAATCATCGCAATTACATTCCTGATGATATTCTGTCGGTTCGATATATGTTGTGATTACCCCCTCGAAATTGCGCAGTACAACTCGTCCCGGCGATTGTGAGATAACATAATTGGGCATAACCGAAATTTTACCGCCACCGCCGGGCGCATCTACTACAAATATCGGTACGGCATAACCAGATGTATGTCCGCGCAAACCCTCGATAATCTCGATGCCTTTTGAAACCGGGGTACGGAAATGTTCCAGACCCATTGATAAATCGCATTGGTAAATATAATAGGGACGTACCCTTATCATCACTAATTTATGCACCAGCTTCCGCATAATGTTAATACAGTCGTTAACCCCGCGTAACAACACTGACTGATTACCCAAAGGTACTCCAGCATTGGCAAGTTTTTCGCAGGCTGTCTTCGATTCGGGGGTTATTTCATTGGGGTGGTTGAAATGCGTGTTCAACCAAACCGGATGATATTGTTTGAGCATATCAACCAACTTATTCGTAATCCGTTGCGGACAAACCACCGGCACGCGCGAACCTATCCGTATTATTTCTACATGAGGTATTTCTCTGATTCTCTTTAAGATAGATTCAAGTTTAGCATCGGATACCATAAGGGCATCGCCGCCCGAGAGGAGTACATCGCGTATTTGCGGTGTCCGGGCTATGTAATCAATGGCTTTTTGGATGTTGCCCCCCGGCAATTCGTCGTCCTTATGCCCAGCAAAGCGTCGGCGTGTACAATGGCGGCAATACATCGAACACATATCGGTTATCAGCAGCAATACCCTATCGGGATATCTGTGTGTAAGTCCCGGCACAGGCGAATCTTCATCTTCATGTAAAGGATCCACCAAATCGGCTGCGGCAATGTGCGTTTCGGCCGCTGTTGGTATAGCCTGCTTACGAATCGGGCAGTTTGGATTATCGGGATTAATTAAACTCAAATAATACGGCGTTATTGCCATCCGTAAAGTTTTGAGCGATTTTTTTACACCCTCTTCCTCATCCGCTGTTAATGGAATGTATTTTTTTAGTTCATCAAGTGTTTCAATTCTGTTTTTAATTTGCCACTTATAATCATTCCATTGTTCATCACTAACTTCGGGGAACAAAATCTTTCTTCTATTTTCCATTTAATATCGATTTGCTTATTTGTTGATTTGTTTATTCACCTGATTTCATATTAAGTAATTGATAATACTTAAGATATAGCCACCGTTGTCATGCTGAATGCCGATGAAGCATCTTGCATCCCAATAAATAAAGAGATCCTTCGCTTCGCGATCAGAACCAAGCTTGCAAACTCGCCGGATACAATGACAATAATATGTAAGTACTTACCGTTAATAAAGCTTAAAGGCAGATAAGCAAATAAACAAATCAACAATACAATTTATGCATATAATTCGGTAAATATTTTTCTAAGTTTTTCGCTTTCCCTCAACATTTGAAGCGTAATTTCGGCATGCCCTTTTGTATAACCGTTACCCACAATCATCGTAACGTCTTTTCCAATGCCTTCGGCTCCCAAAGCAGCTTTTGTAAAACTGGTGGCCATCGAGAAGAAATAAACTATACCGCCATCCTTAGTGGCTAATATACTCGCCATTTCAGTATCGGGTATGTTTACATTATTAATTGTGATATCGCACAATTCGCCATTGGTAAGCTCTTCTATTTTTTCCAGAATTGGCACGGGCCGGGTTGCGTCGGCCGAGAAAACATAGTCGCAGAAGCCCAACGCTTTCATTCTGTTAGTGCTTTTTTCGCTATGGCATAAGCCGATAACCTTACCAGTAACGCCCGCGCGTTTTTTGGCTTCGTAACAGCATAACATCCCCGATTTACCACCTGCTCCGATAACAAGTACGGTATCGCCCGGCTTAACTAATTTTGCTGTCTGGGCAGGAGCGCCTGCAACGTCCAATGCCGATAATGCCAGTGTTTCGGGCATATCTGCTGGAATTTTGGCATAAATTCCGCTTTCAAATAAAATAGCTTTTCCGTCGATATCAACCTGATCAATATCCTTACGTATATCTTTGATTTTGTCAATGCGCAAAGGTGTTAGCGATAAAGAAACAAGCGTAGCTATTTTATCACCAAGCTTTAAGTCGGTTTTACCCACAAGCGTATCACCAATTTTTTCGACAGTACCTAAAAGCATACCGCCCGAGCCGGTAACCAAATTACGATGCTTACCTTGTTTTGCAACAATATCGAGCATTATTTCGGCTATTTTTTTATCATCGCCGTTTGCCTGCTCTTTAATTTGTGTAAAACTGGCCGAATCGACATTAAGTGTTTGTACATCAATAAGAATCTCATTATCATAGATTTCATCCATATTGTTGTCGATTTTATTTGCAGGTTGAGGCAATACTCCCTGTGGTTCAATTACTCGGTGGAGTCCGTATTTGTTTCCTTTTTTCATTTGATATTAATTATTTAAGTTATTTTAAAAATTTATTGATTATTTCCTTGGTTTAAGGCCAAGAATTTGCCTTGCTTCATCGGGAGTAGCTATTTCTCGCTTAAATTCTTTGGCTAAGCGTACTACTTTTTCCACCAGTTCGCCGTTCGACTTTGCGAGTATGCCTTTAGACATGTATACATTATCCTCGAAACCTACTCGAACATGTCCTCCATCGATGATAGCTGCCATTGCCAGCGGAAATTGATATCTGCCTACACCAGCAACTGTATATGTAGCATCAACGGGTATACTTCCCCTCAAGAATACGAAATCGCGTAATTCACCGGAAATACCGCCATTTACGCCCATTACAAAATCAAAATGCATGGGCATTTGTATAAATCCTTTTTTGTGTAGGCGTAATGCCATATCAATCATGCTTTTGTCAAATACTTCTAGTTCAGGTTTAATACCCCGTTCAATCATCCGTTGTCCAAAATATTTGATCGTATTTTCAGTGTTCTCAAATATATCGTCGCCACCAAAATTTAAGGTTCCACAGTCAAGCGTAGCCATTTCGGGATTGAGTTCGATCGGTTGTAACCGGTCGTCATTTGTCATACCTACTGCACCGCCTGTTGATGGTTGTATGATAACATCAGGACATGCTTTATAAATGGCATCCATAACTTCTTTAAACCGGTTTTTGTCTTGTGTCGGCATTCCGTTGTCATAACGAACATGAAGGTGGATGATACTTGACCCGGCATCGTAAGCAGATTTTGCTTCGCGTACACATTCTTCTACAGTATAAGGTATAGCAGGATTTTGTTCTTTCATTACTTCAGCGCCGCATATTGCCGTTGTAATAATTAATTTTTCCATAGGATATTTTTTAATTAAAAATTGAAAGTGGAATGAGGAGAACTGGAAGCAGCCGTAATTTCCGCTTTCAATTCTCCATTTTCCATTAATTTATTTTTTACGTTGCAATTCTTTCGGTGTAACACATGTACCACTGGCCAGGCAAACTACTACGGGCTCTTCCAAAACTTCGGCTGCCGAAGCTGATATATCGGGGCGGGGAACGATAACTTTACGAGCCTCGAAAAGCATTTTACGTGAAGTATTGCCACTCGAAACAATTTCACCGACAGCTTCGATATAATCGCCCGCATAAACTGGAGCAAGAAACTCGATATTATCGTAAGCCCTGAATAACCCTTCATCTCCATCAAGTCGTATTAATAATTCGGTAGCAACATCTCCGAAAAGTTGCAACATTTTGGCTCCGTCAACCAAATTTCCACCGTAATGAGCATCGTGCGAGCTCATACGCACCCTGATTATCGCTTTATTCGACATTTTCAAACAGTTTATTTAATTGTTATTAAAGTAGTATCAAGTATCATGTCTTTTTAATGAAATAATTAGTAAATAAATGAATTTGAAAATAATTTTCACATTCTTTAATTCTCTCATAAGCAAATTAACGTTCTACTATTAACCATTAACTAATTAGCACATTGGCAAATCAGCATATTATTTTATGATGTAATCAACCAAAATAGCCGGTGTGTGCACATTTTCAGCTTCAATAGTTCCCGGCTCAACAATTTCTTCCGCTTCAACAATAACAGTATCGGCGGCCATAGCCATTAACGGGTTAAAATTACGTGTTGTACCTCTGTAATATAAATTCCCCTTAATATCGGCTATCGATGCCCCAATAAAAGCAATATCTGCCCTCAACGGTTTTTCTAAAATATAATTTTTACCATCAACATTAATAATTTGTTTGCCCTCCTGTACCATCGTACCCAAGCCTGTAGGAGTTAGTACACCGCCCAGGCCTGCTCCGCCTGTCCTTATCCTTTCGGCTAAAGTTCCTTGCGGGCAAAATTCGATTTCAAGTTCGCCTGAATTCATCTGTTCGGCAGTAGCGGGATTTGCCCCGATATACGATACTATAAGTTTTTTAACTTGCTTGTTGGCAATAAGTTTTCCAAACCCTTTTTCTACATATGCACTATCGTTGCAAATCAGAGTCAGGTTTTTGAGTGCTGTTCCGGCAATAGCGTCCATAATTTTATTCGGCCCGCCGAATGTCAGAAAACCTCCTGCCATAATGGTCATACCATCTTTTACTTTAGCTACAGCATCGTGTAATTTAATAAGCTTATTCATTTCTTCACTAAAATTAGGTGCAATACTACAAATAGGTAAAAAGATGGTAAATGTACGAATTTTTTTGCTATTGGCCAATTTTTTATTAATAAATGAGCTATTTTTTTATAATTTTATTCTTTTTTGAATTAAAATGAGAAAAATTGAAAGTTTTATTGATCTCTAGCTTATCCAATGATCATTTTTGTCTACTCCTATATTTAACGCTGATATTTAATATATTAAGCAATAGTAACAATATATCTCCGATAAATTTGTATGTATCCGAGATATTCGTAGATTTGTGAGAAAATCGAAGCTATTTTATTAAATGGATAAACGCTTCATTTTTATTTCTAAAAAATTATAATTGTATGAAAAAGATTTGTTTTAGCATTAAGGATTTGTTAAAGCCGAACGAAAGCCTTACCGACGAAATCTACCTTTTAATTGGCTACCAGTTTACAAGTTATGGCAGTTATTTGAACTACATGCGCGATTCGTTACAGAAAGCGAATCCGGCAGAATATATGCCGCAAATATTAGAAACAACCGTAAAGCCTGCCCTCATGACATTGAAAAGAGCTCAAAACGACGAATTAATTTATATCGACCTTTAAAAAATGATTTTACTGAGATGGCCGATTTCCCGCTCAAAGTAACCTATAAATATAGCGCCGTTAACAAGCCCGACTTGGGAAATTATGGACGAAATCTGCGATATTTTAGGCTATATCTGCCAAAAAGCAACGAGCCGGTACGGCGGCAGGAACTGGACAGTATGGTTTGCCCCGGAAATAATGGTAAGCGAAGACCCGTGGAAACTGCGCGGATTACCCAAACTAACATTGAACACCGATGACAAGGATGCACATTATGCATTTGAATGCATAGCCTTGCAACGATTGGAACAAAAAATGCCAATAATTATAAGCATTGAGTTATCGAACTAAGAGTGTAAGAGTGTTTCAAATCCTGGTTATTTCAGTCGTTTTATTGTAGTTCAATTTTCAAGATAATAAATGGTTTATAATAAATAATTACACAAATATTTTCGCTATATTAATTATTTTCAGTGAATTATCAATAATCAATGTGCAATTATCAACCAAGCTTGCGAGCTTACCGAAAGTAATTAACAATTATATAAGGTTATACCAGAAAAAATATTGTCCATATATACGAAATATTCGTAAACATGCGAAACATTCGTAAGCATATTCTTATTTTTTAGTACCTTTTTAATATTTACATTTTATGAAAAATTTATTCTTTTTAATCATCAGCTTATTTTATTTTACTATGCACGCACATACTCAGGTTATCGACTCGGCCTATTTTAAATGTATGTACAAACTATCCTCTCTTACGGATTTATTAAGCCCGGATAAAAAACAAACCGACGAAATGCTGCTATTAGTCGGCGAGCATTATACCATGTTCGGCAGTTATAAAAATTATCTTGCAGACTCGTTATTGGCAAACCCTGGGGGATATAAAGTCATGAAGGTAGGAGCTAACGAAATTTTACTACCAATCAATATTTTGCCAAAAACCGCCAATAATCAAGTTTTTTATATCAACCGGCATAGCCGTGAACTTACTTCGCAGGCAAGCATAATGTCCAGCCTATCATTCCAGTATCAGGAAACGATAACCGTACCTGATTGGACTATTGAAAATGAAAGCGATTCGCTTTTAGGCTATATTTGTGCCAAAAAGCAACGAGCCGGTATGGCGACCGCGATTGGACGGCGTGGTTTGCCCCCGAAATAGCCATTAGCGAAGGCCCCTGGAAATTACGCGGATTACCGGGTTTAATATTGAAAGCCAAAGATAAGGATGAACATTATATTTTTGAGTGTACAGGCTTGCAACGCTTGCAGCAAAAAAGCGTTATAAAAAAGGATACGGAAAAGGAATACCGGAAAATATCGAAAAAAGAGTTCGTT
>JAISFN010000072.1 GCA_031263585.1 Prevotellaceae bacterium
TTACTTGGATAATGTGTCACGAATCTTTAATGTATTGAATAACATAAAAATACGAAATAATTACCAAATAATCAATTGATTGCCAGTATTTTATTTGTTAAAATTTTAGACAGACTCTAAATGTCGGCTAAACGTTTAAATTGCACGGAACTTAATTTATCTATTTCATTTAAAACACGATACAAAGATAAAAATTCAGCTATTCCTATTTCCCAATGAGGTCTAATAAAAATTTACGTTTCGCATATCGCAATACATTGTACGCATATCGCACTTCATAATTAACATATTCCAAAAAATATAAAATCAGCAATTAGTAAATTTTCAATACTTACTGTTACATTTGCATCACAAAATCAGCCTTATTTTTAATAGTTATGAACGAGCCTCATTCGGTTATCTGTAAAAATTGCAGTAAACCTGTAAAAAATAATTTCTGCGATGTTTGCGGTCAGGCAAGCAATACCAAACGTATAAACTCGGTTTATTTACTCTCTCAAATACAATCGGTTTTTAATATCGACAGAGGGTTTTTCTTTACCATAAAAGAATTGCTTGTAAGACCGGGAGAAACAATACGTAACTATGTGGAGGGGAAACGCATACGCTATTTCAAGCCGTTTAGTTTTACGTTTTTGGCTGCAACCATATATGCTTTATTAGTGTTGATTTTTGGAGACAAAATAGTGAATTTGGTGAACGACGGAATAGCCGACAGCATGGTTGACTATACTGACGGCGAAATGCACGATTTTGACCCGGAAGCGTACAAGCAAACGGTACAACAATCGATGGAGGTTGTATATTCGTACTACGGCGCCTTTACGCTATTAACCGTACCCTTATACTCGCTGGCTACTTTTTTTCTTTTTAAAAAAGAGGGCTATAATTATGCCGAGCATATGGTTATAAATGCCTATATTGTAGGTTTACAAATAATTATATGCTTTTTTGCCCTACCTTTTGCAAATAGCTACTGGGGCATAAGCGTTTACGCCTTCGCCATACTGTTTACTATCCGGATGTATATGCAGGTTTTTATAAAAACCCTGAAAGGGTCCCGCTTTTTCAGGGTATTGCTTACCATTGTTTTCCCTTACCTGCTCATACTTCTGCTATCAGCAATAGTTGGAGTTGTTATCGGGATTATTTACTTTAAACTAAAAGGCTACCCGATAGGATAATAAAAAAACAGGATTCCCCCGAATTTGGGAACCCTGTTTCAAAAATCCTTCACGTGGAAACCGAAATCCTAATCTGAACCAAATTTATTAAAATTTGAAACAGGATAAAGAACGGATAAAGAATCTGTATTGAAAAGTATGTACAATTTGTTATCGATGTACCAAATATTTTTTGTGCCCAGATTGCAAAATTTATATGCAGATTTTAAATCATTCAAATATATTATTCCTTTATCTGTCGCGATATATATGCCTCCAAAACTTGTTACAGCCATAGATTGTATATTTTCATCCGTTTTATAAAAAATAGTTGGTTTCATATTGGGTGAAAATAAAATCAGATTATGATCAGATGCCATTATTATAATATCATTATCCCCAGCAATAGCCTTGATATTGTCGGGAGTTAAGTAAAGTTTAATAATATTACCCGACATATCCAATTGAAAAATTTCGTACATTTTCGTTTGAGACGATAATCCTGTGATATAAAATAAAGAATCGCCTCCGACAGTTATAAGCATATTAGTATAAGGCAATAAATTAATAGGGGTGTAACCTTGTTCATCCAATTTCATAATTATCAGAGCCATTTGTAACAATCATATCCCCATTACTTAACCAGCATATATTGCTGATACCTTTGATTAATTGCATATAACCTATATCAATAGGGTCTGAATTTAAATCAATACAATTAGGTCTTGGTTTGAATGGGGAACTTTTATCAACAGGCTTTCTGTTTCCTTGATAACTCCGCAAACACGGCTCTCCGAAATACCACAGACAATGTCAATATGGAACATGGTATTCCCTATAATACATTAACAAAAGCAGCAACTTGTCGGCATTACTCAATTTTGCAGGAGCTCCACAGCTGGGACGTTTTCTTGATTTAGCTTTTGTTTCATTCAATACATCCCCCGCATCACGTCATAGACTTCACGCTTAATGTCGGCTAAACGTTTAAATTGCACGGAACTTAATTTATCTATGTCATTTAAAACACGATACAAAGATGAAAATTCAGCTATTCCTATTTCCCGATGAGGTCTATTTTCTCAAAAATCACGCTCCCTGAACAAGTCGGGGTTCCGGTCGTATGTATCCAATATCTAAGATAAAAGCCGGAATATTCTCGTTACGCCGACCATATCCGCCTCGATATTGATTAATTTTAACCGCAGTTCGAAACCCTATTCAATGTCGTTATGCATGTCGGCAAGGCTTATGGCCTGTTTAATAAAGCCCTGCTTATCCAGAGGGTCGGTTATTGCTTTAACTTTCAATAATAATTTTTGTATTTACATACTATACATATAGTTATGCTGTTTTGTTTACTTAAAAAAGTAAGCAAACCCAAGTTGAATACCGTAAAAATAAGGTTTTCCATATGAATAAGAGGATTGGCTCATGTTCACGTCCCGTTCGTTTATTTTTTCGCTTACACCTTTGGTAAATACTTTCTTAAATGTTGCCGATAACGAGAGCATAAAATTTTCGGTGAATTTACACCCTCGCCTGCTTTTATTAAACCTCCGATATTGAACTTATAAGATAAATGTCCCCTGAAATCGTTATTATTCGATAAAAAGTAATCGCCGAATACACCTATGTCCGTAAAAAGTTTTATCCTGTCAAAATCATGACAATACCCTATTGTTAAGGGAATTTGCATGGTTTTCCAGTTTAACGTGCTTTTAATGTTAATAAGTTCATCTAATTCCGACGAAACTGTTATATCGTATGTAAATTTTAAATGACTATAATGCAAGCCGATACTGACAGGAAAATGCCTGTTAATAACATAGCCGCCGGTAATTCCGATCCCAAAACTGAATTTGGCGCTTAATTTACCTGCAAATAAGTCGCTTGAACCGATGTTTCCCATCCCTCCCTTTGTATCGATTTCGACAAAAAACTGGGCTTGCGCAGTTGTTAATACGAATAAAAACAAAAATAAAAAGCTTACTGTTTTCATAATTTTCATATTTCAAGTATTTTGAGTTAATTTTTCTTGTAATATTCTGCTCCATACCAAACTTAAGCAATTTGGGAAATGTGCATTAAAATCTTTTATATCTCTGAATTGTGATCCATAACTTGTTTTACTGAATTAAGAGTCACGTACCGGATATCACTTATCATGTATTACAACAAATGCTGGCGCATTTTAACGGCAGCGTAACTTGTGCCAAATGGCTTGCTTGATTTTTGCTTCTTGCATTTTGACTCTATAATCTCTGACAAAGATAAAAAGAATCGGACAGGGAACAACTAATTCCGGTTTTAAAACGACTTTATTGCAACAGTTACACGCTGACTATAAGATATTTACCATCAACGCTAAAAATAGTTTTTTTATCAACTCGTTTATTTATAATTAATTACGAAAAATAACATTCAAAATCAATAAAAAATTACAATTTATAATAGATTGAGAATAAACATGTTCATCGTTGTAACAAAGTCTTTTAAAACTGTAAAGTAAATACCGAACCTTTACCATATTGCGAGCGTACCGTAATTTTACCCTGGTGTTTATACATAATTTGGCGCGATAAACTTAGTCCTATCCCCGAGCCTTTTGCCTTGGTGGTAAAAAACGGTACAAAAATCTTGTCGAGTACATCGGGTAAAATACCCTGCCCGTTATCGGTTACCTCGATGCAGGGACGATTGCGGTTATTGTAAAATACGCGTATGCCGATTTCGCCATTCATACGTCCGGCAAGCGATTCGGATGCATTTTTTAACAAATTTATCAATACCTGTTCAATCAATCGAGGATCGATGAATAATTGCAAATGAGCAGGTATTTGCCAATTTAAGCATATTTGCTTTTTACGGAAATCATCCTCGAACAAACGAATAATATTCCCGATTAATGTAACAACATCAACCAGTTGGAAATTGGGCAAGGGAACACGGGTAAGGCTGCGGTATTCGCCTACAAAGTGCAGCAGGCCATTGCTACGCCTATTAATGGTTTGTAGGGCTTGTTCAGTTTCAGCGCTGGTTTCTGTATCGAGTTTAATTCCTGCTTCTGTTTTGTTTATTTTTACGGTATTGGCAACCATATCGGCTAATGAAACGATAGGTGTTATAGAGTTCATTATTTCGTGGGACAGTACGCTGATAAGCTTTTGCCAGGCTTCGGTTTCTTTTTCTTCAAGGGCGGTGTATATGTTTTTCAGTGAAACCAGCATCAATGACTTGTCTTTTACATGAAATTCGATTCCCTGCACGCTTAAATGCAGTAATTCATCGTCATCATCGGTAAGCGCCAGTATAATAGTTTCTCCCGCTTTCAATTCCAGCAAATTACGGGCTATGGCAGGGTTTATATTATCCAACTCTGATAAATGGCAGAAGCTGGTTTTATGAAAGAATTTTGACGCCGCACGATTAATCATCTGCACTTCCCCGCCGGTATCATACACCATTACACCAATATCGATATTTTTTAAAATGGCTTGCAGATATTGCCGTTCTTCTTCATTTTCGTACAACAGTTTATGAAAGCGGATACCTGCCTGCCGCACCGATTCGTCGAGCTGCCGGAATAAAGGTACGGTATTCCCCCTGTAGGAACTATTGAAACTACCGTAGAATAACGAATCAATAAATACCGCCAATTGTCGGTTAACGCTGTTAATCATCTGGAAAAGCATAACGATCTGGACGGTAAGCACGCCAAGCAAAAATATGGAACCGATATAGAATTTCATTATCAATACATAAGCCAATAATAACGAAACCAGTACAATGCCTGCAATATGGCCGATTACTCGTATTTTAAATGATTTCATAGCATGTTATTTAGAGTTTAATTGTTTTAATGCACTAATATGCAATTAGTCGATATGCCAATAAGAGTATAAGCAAGCCAACCCGTTTGCTCTTGCGCGATTATACCGCGTGGTATTTTCGAATAAATAATGCCACACGAAAAATTCGCATGGCAAAAGTAGGCAACTTTTTTAATTGAATAATCTGTAAATTAGCGAATTTTAAAATAAGTCTCACATTTTCTAACTTTCTCATTAGTTAATTAACACTGTACACATATCGCACTCCATCATTAGCATATTAGCACATTACAGCCCGTATTTCTCCATACGGCGGTACAACGCCGACCGGGTAATGCCCAAGTGTTTTGCCGCTTTGGATATGTTGCCTTTACTTATTCGCAATGCTTTTTCGATAGTTTGTCGTTCTACTGTGTCCAAATCATACACTTCGTTTGATTCGCCGGATTGTCGATTTTTGTTGCCGACTGCGGTTTCTTTTAGCATAAAATCCAAAGCCTGAAGCGTACTGGCATCCGTTAAAATAACAGCCCGCTCAATTACATGCTGTAATTCGCGCACATTACCATACCATGGGTAATCTAATAGTTTTTGCCAGGCATTGCGACTTATTGACGCTATATTCTTTTTGTACTTGTGTGTGTAACGTTTTAAAAAATAATTGGCCAGCAGTAAAATATCGTTTCCACGATCGCGCAGGGGAGGCAACGTAATTTCAACTGTATTGATACGGTATAGCAAATCCTGGCGGAACAAGCCATCATCCGTCATTTTATACAAATTAGCATTGGTGGCGCATATCAACCGTATATCGATATCGATGGGCCTAGTAGCGCCCAGATGTGTAATGTTTTTCTTTTCAATTGCCGATAAAAGTTTGGCCTGCAAGGGTAAGCTCAGGTTGCCTATTTCGTCTAAAAAAAGCGTACCACCCGAGGCAAGTTCTAACCGTCCGGGTTTGCTGGTACGGGCATCGGTAAAAGCGCCTTTTTCATAACCAAACAGTTCACTTTCGAATAAATTTTCGCTGATGCTTCCCAGGTCGATGCTTACGAATACATTAGCAGCTCTGCCCGAATTGCGGTATAATGCCTGGGCAACAAGGTCTTTTCCTGTACCGTTTTCACCCAGAATAAGTACGTTAGCCTCGGTTTGCGCAAGCTTTTCGATAAAGGAGAATATCCGTTTCATAGCCGCCGATTCTCCGATAATTTCGTGTGAAAGATTGTTCAGCGTGCTGAGTCCCACATTCTGATTTTGCAGCCGACTAAGCTCATTTGCCGAGTAGTATAATTTAGCTGCCGATGCAACTGTAGCCAGTAGCTTTTCGTTTTGCCAAGGTTTTAACACAAAGTCGGTTGCACCTGCTTTCATGGCCTTTACAGCTTTTACGGTATCGCCATAGGCTGTGATAAAAACAACGGAAACGGAAGGATCTATTTCCAAAATTTTATCCAGCCACCGGAAACCTTCGTGTCCGCTGAAAGCATCATCGGTAAAATTCATATCGAGCAAAATTACACTGAATTGCTTATCGGCCATCAGTTGCGGGATGTTTGCAGGGTTGTTACTTGTGGTAAGCGATTCGGCATAAGGCTTTAGCAACAATCGCAAAGCAAAAAGTATGTCCTCGTTATCATCGACAATTAAAATATGTCCGAAGTTTTCAAGCATAAGCGTTTGTAATTTAATGGAGTCAAAACTCTTTTAATTGGATATGCGACATGTGCTTTTTTAATTTGATAATTAGTGAATTTGAAAATAATTCCCTAATTTTCTCATTAAAAATTTACGTTTCGCAATACGGTATACGCATATCCAATTAAAAAAATCTTGACTCTTATTTCAACTATCTGACTGCAATAATACAAAAACTGTTCGAAATCGAACAATAAATTGTTGTGAAAATGAACATATTTTTTCTTATTGTTAAAAATATATCAATATAAATTACTGATTATACTGCCATTATTAGCTTTGGCATGGTTTTGGCTCATAGCAGGACATAATTTAGGCTTACTATGGACAGAATAATTGAAAAGAAAAACCGTATAACTAAAAAACAATTATTTATAATTATCACCGGATTGGTTTTTGTAATATTTGTGCTTTATTTAGTTTTTCGGGATAATAGTAAAAAAATCAATGTTGAGCGAGATAAAATAAGCATTGCTACGGTTACTAACGATTTATATAAGGATTATATTATTGTAAATGGAATTGTACAACCGGGCGGTGTGTTTTATCTGGAATCAAGTGAAAACGGCTGCCAGGTTGAGGAGATTTTAAAAGATGAGGGAAGCATGGTAAATGCGGACGACATTATTGTACGTTTTAAAAGCAACAATCTGACGCAGGAAGTATCGAACCAGCAGAACACAAATGCACGAACCACTAATGAATTGGTACAAGCAAGGCTGAGCCTGCAAAAACAAAAACTCGACAGCGATAACCAAATATTGGAAGGCCGACACACCTTGCGTAAATATGAAAAAGAGTTTGAAAATGCCGATTTTTTGTACAATATGAAACCCCGCGCCATTACACGTAACGAATACGAAGTAGCCAAAGAGAACTACGAATTGCAACGGGAAAAGCTCCGGATATTGCTTGAGAATATAAAACAGGACTCGTTATCGCAGACAATTAATATCAGTAATTTGGAGCGGGATATACGGCGAATGGAAGAGAGTATGCGCCGTATGTACGAACGGCTCGATAACCTGAACTTTAAAGCTCCCGTATCGGGGCAACTGGCCTCCCTAAGCCTGCAATTAGGGCAGACGCTTAACAGCGGAACCCGCATTGGGCAAATTAACATTCTAGATAGTTACCGTTTGCAAGCCGAGGTGGATGAGTATTATATCCAGCGTATTGTACACGGGCTTACCGGCGAATGCGAATTCGGAGGACGAACGTACAATTGCCGCATTGCCAAAATATACCCCGAAGTAAAGTCGGGCAAGTTTACTATTGACATGGAGTTTCACAATTCGGTTCCCCCGAATTTACGTATCGGACAAAGTTCACGCATACAGGTTGAGCTTGGCGAGCCTGTTACAGCTTTATTGGTGCCGCGCGGCCCATTTTTCCAACAAACCGGTGGGCAGTGGATATTTGTTCTGGATGAAACACAAGGAATTGCCTCGAAGCGCATGATACGAACAAGTAGACAAAACCCCCAATTCTACGAAATTACAGAGGGCTTGCAAGTCGGCGAGAAAGTGATTACATCGAGCTACGAATATTTTAGCAATGCCGAAAAACTGATAATTAAATAAAACATTGCCATAACCAACTAAGATTACCATATTTATGTTACTTCACTATATAAAAATAGCTGTACGTAATTCGCTCAAGCACAAAACCCAGTCGATAATCAATATTGTGGGGCTGGCGGTGGGGTTTGTGTGTATGACCGTTTCGGCCATATGGATACGCTATGAGATGACGTATGATACCCTACATCCTGATGCGGAAAATATTTATCGTATTACCGAGTTTAACCCTGAAGAGCCTGATAAAATAATCGGAGATTTGCAGCAAGGCCTTTTAGCCGGAAGATTGAAACAAGTATTCCCTGAAATTGAAGCGGCGGCAAGCGTACTCTTCTATTCAACAAGCGGTATTCAATTAGGTTTAAAGAATTTAAAGCCGTATGAAGTCGATTCTTCCTTTTTAAGTATTTTCAAAGTCGAATTCATATATGGGAATAAAGAAACGGCATTTACCAATCCTAATTCGGTTATATTAACGGAAAATACGGCAAAAATGATATTCGGTTCGGCGGAACAGGCTATCGGCAAAATTTTCTCTTCGGATAAATGGGGAACAAAAGGTCCCGATTATTCCGTAAGCGCCATAATTAAGGATTTTAAACATAGTAAATACCCTTTCAATGCACTGGTACAGATTGTACCTAACGAAAGGTCTCACAGTTGGAACTTGAGCATGTACGCCACTTTTATCCGTTTAAATAAAAGCGCAAATAAAGAAGATTTCTTCCGTAAATTGAAAAATGTACAAATAAAAGAACTTAGCGCGACCTATAATAAACCCGAACATAAGAGATATTTTAAAGCGGTTCCTTTACATCATATACAATATAAATATAATAATGGGCGAACGGGTAACAATCTTCCCTTTACATATATTGTTTTAATGTCATCCATCTCTTTTATATTGTTTATTTGTACATTATTTAATTACATGTCGTTATTTGCCAGCAAAATACTCACGCGTATAAAAGAATTAGGATTGCGTAAGGCTGTGGGAGCAAGTGTTTTTCAACTTTATATATTATTGATTACCGAATTTATTTTCAGCTTATTGCTGGCATTTTTCCTGGGCGCTTGCATAATTGAAATTCTTTGTCCGGCGATGGAGCATGCGCTGATTATAGATATTGATAAAGCATTGATTTTAGGAGAAATAAGTGTTGTTGTAATATTAAGTATTGTTGTTTCGCTTGTGTTATCGGCATACCCGATTTGGCAAATATGCTCTTCCACCGTAAAACATACTACAACAGGGCGAAATTACAGCAAGCGACAATATTTGCAAAATTTTTTAATTGCATTCCAGTTAATTGTAAGTGTATTTTTCCTATTTATCACAATTGTAATGTATAGGCAACTACATTTTATGCAGAATAAGGATTTAGGTTTAGATTATAAAAATGTGATATTGATATCTCCTGATAATAGGATATATGACTTGCAAGATAATATCGACATAATATGCGAAGAATTACAGCATTTGCCTTCGGTACAAGATGTATTAAGACAGCAGAATTTATTTTTTGGTGAAAAAGGAAATATAAAAATAAATAAAATCCGTTGGGACAATAAAGAATATGAGTCAATGGTTGGCTTGATACAAGCGGATTATAATTTTACCGACTTTTTCCAAATCCGAATAAAACAAGGCCGTTTTTTTTCGAAAAATTTTGCAAATGAAAAGAATAAAATTTTAATCAATGAAAAATTTGCAAAAATAATAGGTGATCCGCTTGGTAAAAAAATTCAGAAACCTCATACATTTGAGCCCGACAAACTGGAAGAATTCGAAATTATCGGAGTTATTCCCGATATTTACGAACGATCGTTAAAACATGAAACAGAGCCTTTAGTCATACAATTATCCGAATATTCTGTTCGTCTTTATATTCGTTATGTTCCCGGACAAGCGCCCGAAGTTCTGGAGCAAGCAAGGCTTATATTCAAAAAACATGGGATTGAAGATTTCGAAACAGCATATATGGAAGATACTTTCAATAATTTTAGTAAATATGAAACGTTTACTATGAAATTCATAAGCGTTATTGCTTTTACATGTCTTATCATCTCTCTATTTGGCATCTACTCATTAACATTATATAGTATGCAGAGGCGCAAGCGCGAAGTGGCCATACGCAAAATAATGGGTGCAAGCGTGAGCGATATTGTCGGCATGTTTTTTAAGGAATATTTATGGCTGGTACTTAGCTCATGCGTTATTGCCGTGCCGCCGGCATATTATGTTATGGATAAATGGTTGCAAGAGTATGCCAATCGTATTAATATCACAGGGTGGCTAATGGCTGGAGTATTATTTTTTATAACGCTTATTGTTGTATTAACCGTATTGCGGCAAATTATCAAGGCCGCCAACAGTAACCCGGCTGATGTAATAAAATATGAATAACTAAAGCTTAAAATACCATGTTTTACCATTATTTAAAAATAGCTCTGCGCAACTTGTTGAAAAATAAAATCCAATCGGCAATCAGTATTGTCGGGCTGGTGGTGGGTTTTGTTTGTATTACCCTGTCGACAATGTGGATACGGTACGAAACAACCTACGATAAGCAACATCCTAACGCCGAAAATATTTATTGTTTGGTTATTTTGAATAAAAATAATCCTGATTACTGTAAATCGGTAATTTTCGGAAAAGATGTACAACGATTTTGGGATACCTATCCCGAGATAGAAAAGGCGGCAAATATCGGGATAATAAGTTGGGTTAATGTCCAGAATGCCGAAGGTAAAGTAATTGAGTGTTACGGAACCGAACCTCATTTTTTCGATGTATTTTCAATACCTTTTGTTTTGGGAGATAAAGAAACGGCTTTAGCAAAGCCTTACTCCATTGTTTTAAACGAGCGTACGGCAACAGAGCTTTTCGGATCGCCGGAACAGGCAATAGGTAAGGTACTTAAATCGACAAGCCATGAAGGCAATAATCCCGATTATACGGTTACGGCTGTAATAAAAAATCTGGAACACAGCAATTTAAAAACAAACGCCCTGATTCCTTTCTCTAAATTGGAACGAGACGAATGGGAATGGGATTACTTTTTGGGCTATTTAGTACTGAAAAACAACATCAATAAAAAGGAATTTTTCGCCAAGCTTGAGCAAGCTGATGAGCATGGCCGTTATTATAAAGCAGTACCGATACCCGAAATACAATACAAATATAATTATTACGGGTTGGACCGTACTTTACCTTTTAACTATAATTACATTGTAATATTGGTACTGATATCGTTTTTATTGTTTGTTTGCGCTATAATCAATCACATATCCATATTTATCAGCTTTACCTATACCCGGCTGAAAGATTTAGGCTTGCGTAAAGCAATAGGGGCAAGCGCTGTACAGTTATTTTTGCTGCTTGTTACCGAATTTATATTTACGTTATTATTGGCATTTATACTCGGCGCCTGTGTAATTGAAACTTTACGGCCTGTGCTGGAAAATATTACCCTGATTGCTATTGATATCCCTCAAATGATAGGTATTATAACTTTGTTGATGATACTTGGGGCGTTACTTTCGGTACTGCTGATAAGCATTCCTTTCTGGCGTATCTGCACACAGGCGGTAAAACAAAACATGACAGACCGTAAACCTATGGGACAACAGCGCACACAAAAAATTTTGGTAAGCATACAGCTTATTATCAGTATATTCTTTTTGTTTATTACAAGTATAATGTACTTGCAAATGCGGTTTATTGCCCATAAGGATTTGGGTATGAACATTAAAAATGTAATAAAAATCACTCCGAACGCCAGTTATTCTAAAATTTTCACATCCAAGGCTCATATTATTGCAGATAAACTAAAGCAGAATGAACATATTACAGCCGCTTTTATACAAGGGCGCGATTTCTTTTTGGAAAATGGGAATAAAAATTTCCTTTCTAAATATCTTAATTGGGAGGGTAAAAATCCTGATTTTCCCGATTTTTCGGGGACATGGATAGAAGCCCAGCCTGAACTTGTCGATTTTTTTGGAATTAAAATAATTGAAGGACGTTTTTTTTCGAAAGATTTTGCGAATGAAAACGATAAGATTGTTATAGATAAAAAATTTGCCGAAATTATAGGTAACCCCATAGGTAAAATACTATCCGATAGTAGACAACAATGGGAGATTATCGGAGTGATAGAAAGCATTCAGGACAGATCCTTGAAGCACGAATCGCGGCCGACAATACTTGAATTTTCAAATAATGCGTTCAGTTTTATTTATATCCGTTATGCCGGTAATAAAGCAAAAGAAGCGCTTGAGTTGGTGGATAAGGTTTTAAAAGAACAGGAAATTAATAATTATAATGCGGCATTTATGGAGGATACCTTTAAGGGTTTTACCAAAGCCGACTCGATTATGATGCACATTATAAGTGTTATAGCTGCGACTTGCCTCATCATATCGGCATTTGGCGTGTATTCGTTAACCCTGTATAGCATGGCACGCAGAAAACGCGAAGTAGCCATACGTAAAATAATGGGGGCGGATATAACGGAAATAATCCGCATGTTTATTAAGGAATATTTATGGCTTGTGCTTATTGCCTGTATTATCGCTGTTCCGTCGGCTCATTACTGTATGGACAAATGGCTGCAAAATTATGCGAACCGTATTAACATAAGCTGGTGGTTTATTGCATGTATTATTATTGTGGTTACAGGCATAGTTATCCTAACGGTGCTGCGGCAGATTGTTAAAGCCGCGAACAGTAACCCGTCCGATATAATTAAGTATGAATGATGTACTATTTCAATTAAATTTAAACTAAGTATATAGTTGTATAACTAAAAAACAGCTTATATTTGTATTCGTGTAAACTAATAACCTGAATTATGAGAACATCTTTTATGTTGGCGCTTACAATAGCCGCTCTATCTATCCTGTTTTTTTCGTGTGGAAACGGTAGTCCAAGCTTGAGCAAAAAAAAATTGCAAGCCTTATTCAGTGAGAATGATACTTCGCTTATAAGTAAAAATGCAGGATCGGTTTCTGGATTATTTGATATTTCTCAAATGGATATTCCCTATGGGATAAAATACGAAGAAAACCGGACAATTAATTCAGGCAATCCGCCGGTAGTTATCGATTTATCAAGCTCCAAATTAAACACAAAAGAACTGGATGTAAAACAGCTGTTTTCGTCAATGGAATTTGTTAGCTTGAAACATCCGTTTGCCGATAGCGCGATGTTCTTATACAATACACAAATACATCAAAAGCATGAGAACTATTGGATGAGTGTTACAAAGTCGACAAATGTAATTTTTACCGGGTCGCATATTCTTACTTCTGATATTTTCGGTATCAACTGTTTTAATGCCGACGGTTCGTTTTCACATGCCGTATGTAAAAACCAGTTTGATAAAACAATCGATACCAAAAACAAATTGATTGATATTGATATGACTTCCTTCAAAGGGCATAACAGCGAGTTTTTAAGCAATAACCATATAATAGCCCATAATTATTTCAACTTTGTTGACAAAGAATATAAGCGGGTTTTTCACGATTTGAAAAACAAAAAGTCGACCGAGGTCGATTACCGGCCTAAACAAGCTGTCCCGATAGCTGTAATTGTGGATAAAGATTATTGGATAGGAGAATATTATACCCATAATAATAACCCTGTTATGTTATGCAGTTTCGGGATGCAAGGCGATACGCTATGCGAATTTTCACATAGCGAAATAATTAATAAAATGCCGACAAAAAGCTATCCTACGCCTTTGTCAAGTACATTTTATTTTTACAATGGTATTTTTACATACAACCACGCCTATAACGACACGGTGTTCCGGATGACCGGAGCCAACAGGCTTACACCGGCATTTGTTATGAACTGGGGCGATTATAAGGTCGATATTAACGATTATGTGCATGGCAAATCGGCTGGGAAAATGACGTTGAAAAAATGGATTGAGACTCCCATGCATATTTTACTGTATTTATACCACGAACTTGAAAACGGAATGTACTACTATGCTTATTTCGACAAACAATTGAAACAGGTATTTATTCATGCAAAAACTACGGAGTGGAATCATAATGAGTTAATAAACAATTCGCTTCCGGGTGGATTGCCAATCAGCTTTAAAGGGTTGGTAGCCACTAATGGTAAATACATTGCTGCATATACTAAGGAACTGTTGAATGAAATTATAGGATCGAAATCGTTTGCAAGCTTATCCGAGGATAATAAAACTGCCGTTCAGGAGCAATACAATAAACTGAATGATGATGAATTATTAGTAATGATTTTACAATAAAACCATGGGAAATTATGCTTTTACATTATTTAAAAATAGTAATACGGAGTATTTTGCGCGAAAAAATGTATTCCGTCATCAGTATATTCGGGCTGGGTATCGGGGTAATATGCAGTTTGTTGTTTTTAGTATGGCTACGCTACGAGCTAAGTTATGATAATTTTTATAAAAAGGCTCCGTATATTTATCGTGTAATGGAAGTTGAACAGAAAGAAGGAAGGTTAAATTATAATATACGCATAAAAGAACAAGCGCTTGAAACGTTAAAAGAAACTTTTCCGCAAGTAGAGCAGGTTACTTATATCCGGAAAGAGTGGATGACATTAGTTAACGTTGAGGGTAATTCGGTTTATGCCGCCTTTTGTAACACGAATAAAAGTTTTTTCGATATTTTCGATTTCAAATTTATCGAAGGGTCGGCGGAAAATGCATTTAATACGCCTGGCGCCGCAGTTATTTCCACAAAAGTTGCGCGAGTGTTGTTCGGCAATACTCCAGCATTTGGTAAGCAATTCAGTGCTGGAGTAAATTCTAACTACACTGTAACAGGGGTAGCGGAAATACCCGAAAATACCCATATCAGTTTTGATGCTTTGGCAATAGGCCCCGGATTTAATCACAATGTTGCGTATATGCTTGTTAATAAAAATGCAAAATTTACCGACGATATCCGGATTCAAATGTCGGGCATACCGGCAACAATCAATAAAAACTCCAAAGCAAAGTTGATATTCCAGCCTTTGCGCGACATGCACTTGCACTCGGACGAAGATAGTTTTTCCGATTCTAATTTTGGCAATATGCAGTATATTATCATTTTTATGATTGCAGCTCTTCTAATCCTCATTATTGCCATTATCAATTATGTAAACATAGCGACTGCCCGTTCGGCAAATAAAGCAAAAGAGGTAGGTGTTCGTAAAGTTTTGGGAGCCTCCCGCAGTCAGTTGGTATACCGGTTTTTATCCGAGTCGCTTGTTATATCGTTTATTTCGGTTGTTATCGCTTTTTGCTTAATCGAATTTTTATTGCCGTTTTTCGGTTCGATAATAGGCACACACATAACATTTCATTACGATTTGGGAACAATTGCTATTGCAGTGGGTATTTGTTTATTTACCGGATTATTGTCGGGCTCATATGCAGCTTTTTACATGTCATCGTTAAATCCGATAATAGCGTTGAAAGGCATATCAGGAACAGGGTCGAAAGAAGGATTGCGAAAAATATTGCTCGGGGCGCAGTTCTCGCTATCTATCATCATTATGTTGTGCACCCTTATTGTGTACAGGCAATTAAACTATGTAATGAATACCGATTTAGGATTCGACCGTGCGAATGTGCTTAAGCTGAATACTTCACTTTGGTACAATTGTGAGGATTTTCAAAACGAGTTGGAGAAAAATCCGGATATTATCAGCACAACAATGGCCAGTGGCGCTCCGTTTAATGTGGAGTGGGGGTATAGTAATGTATCGTGGGCGAACAACCCCAACGGTACACTTGATATGAAGTTTTACCAATTATGCAGCGATTATCGTTTTGCAAAAACATTCGGCATGGAGGTAGCGGAGGGGAGATATATTCAACCCGGTTGGAGTTGGTGGCAAGACGCCGATGAAGAATCGGTATCGCTGGTTATTAATGAAACATTTAAAAAATATATGGGGGTTGACGATCCGATTGGTATGGAAATAAACTACATGATGGGTAAGGGTAAAATAATAGGGGTGGTTAAGGATTTTCATTTCAGGCCGTTTAAAGAGGCAATTTCCCCTTTGATTATCAGTTATAACCCCGAAGTAACAGCTAATATGTACATAAAAGTATCTTCTGATAATGTACAAAATACCATAAAATATATTGAGGATACTTACAATAAATTTAAAAAAGATGGAACACTCCAAAAAAACAGGCCATTTATGCTCACTTTTCTTGAAGACGAGTACCGGGATATGTATAAGAATGAATTCCGCTTGATGAAAATACTGGGGATATTTGCCATTATTTCTTTATTCATCAGTTGTATGGGAGTTGTCAGTATGGTATCGTTTATGGTTGAACGGAGGTCGAAGGAAATAGCTATTCGTAAAATAAATGGGGCGCAAATGTCGGATATTATGCACTTGTTTGTTCGCGAGTTTGCAATTCTGGTATGTATTTCGGCAATAATCGCATCGCCTGTTACATTATATTTGGTATCTAGTTGGCTTGATACTTTTGTTTACCGCGTAAGTATAAGTCCATTAATCTTTATCATCGTTGTCATTTTTGTATTGCTGATAACCATTTTAACATTAAGTACGCAAATTTACCGGGCAGCAAGGCGTAATCCTGTAATATCATTACGGAATGAATAATAATAAGAACTAAAAACAAAATCGGAGAAAATAATTTAAAAATCAAAAGCAATGATTAGAACAATAAATTTAACAAAAATTTTTCGCACGGAAGAAGTTGAAACAACGGCGCTTAACGAGGTGAACCTAAAAGTGAACGAACGGGAGTTTTTGGCTATTATGGGACCCTCGGGTTGCGGTAAATCAACCTTGCTCAATATTTTGGGCTTGCTTGACAACCCTACCAACGGCGAATTATATTTTCTGGGGCACGAGGTTGCCCGGTATAAGGAGAGCGAGCGCACACATTTGCGTAAAGCCAATATCGGCTTTGTTTTCCAAAGCTTTAACCTGATTGATGAACTTACGGTTTTTGAAAACGTTGAACTTCCGCTGCTTTACATGAAAGTACCTGCCGGTGAACGTAAGAAAAAGGTGAACGAAGCGCTGGAACGTATGGGAATAACACTTCGTGCCAAACATTTTCCGCAACAGTTGTCGGGCGGGCAGCAGCAGCGTGTGGCTATTGCCCGTGCCGTTGTGGTTAAGCCTAAATTAATATTGGCCGACGAACCTACCGGAAACCTCGATTCGGCTAACGGGGCCGAAGTGATGAGGCTGCTGCACGATTTAAATGGCGAAGGAACAACAATTGTAATGGTTACTCACTCGGAAGAAAATGCGGACGAAGCGCACCGCATCGTCCGTATGCTCGACGGTAAAATATTGACAGAAAGTATTAAAAAAAATATTGTATAAAAAGTGTAAAGTAAAGCGAGTAAGCTAGAAAAGAGACTGTCTCAAAAGTTCTCTTAAGGGTGCAGAGAAATAATTTTTCCATAATTTTCTTCACTTATAGTTTCTGGCACGGTTATTGATGTAGTAATTTATGTTTTTCATAAGTTTTAAGGTTTAAGGTTAGGTTAGGAAAGGAGTGGGTAGTTTGCTTACTCCTTTCTATTTTTCAGTTTTTATATTTAGCTTTCTTAGTAACTGTTAGGAAATTATATTTAAACCGATCATCGCTAATTGCATCATCGCTTGACTAGCAGCAGTTAATTTTTCATAGTCTCCGGAAAACTTCTTTCGGAACAGGATATCCTTGCTAACGTTCTTTCGACAATCCGCCTTTTTGGCAGAACTTTAAAGTTGATTTGTTCATCTCTTTTTATAATCTGCAAATCCCAGGAAAACTGTTTCTTTACCCAATCAATAATAGTTTGTCCGCTATAACCGGAATCAGCAATAATAGCTTTGATATTTCCCAAAACTTATCTTTGAGTAATGGAAGTACCCTTTTAATCCCATTACAGTATTGAATGTTAGCTCCATGTACATGAGCTAACAAAAGACATCCCTGCGTATTCGTAAAAATATGACGTTTACGGCCTTTTGTTTTTTTGCCGACATCATAGCCAATTTCTTGTTTACATGTATGTGCCGTTTTAACAGACTGACTATAAATAATACCAAGGCTGGGTTTTATTTTCTTTTTATGCAATTTCCGCTCTCCAGCATTTAATATAGAGCTTAAGTTAATTTATCTTTATGTACTGATAATAAGATAATTATAAAAATTAAAATTCGACCTGTAATTAAATTGACATAATCACTAATATATCCGGCGCCTCTTCAATGACTCCATTGTTTTTCCGTTTCTTAAAATAATAATAAACTACTGGCCAATGAGGAAAATGATGAGGAAGCATACGCCATTGACAGCCTGTTTTCACTAAATAAAGAATTTAATTCCATATTTCCCGCAATATATGCGACTGTTTTCTTATGTCATTCAAAATCTTTTCTATAAATTGCCGCTAGGTATCGCTTAAATTACTTGTATAAATTTTATTCATTGTAATTTTAAAGGATTTATAATCTTAAAATCACCAATAAGTTTCAATATAAACAACTGATAAACAATGTTTTTTACATGTTATGCCGTTTTTTACTCTATAAAATCTTTTCTTTTAATATCCTAACAATTACTTACATCCCTTACAACGCCATCGCTGTATGTCGGTAATACTTTTGTCGTTTTTTTACAAATGAGCGCCGCCACAGTACTGGCAATGGATTTCTTCACGATCTACCATATTGTTTTTCTAAAGATAATACTTCTCAGCGATTTTGAGACACTATTATTTATAAATAACTATAATTAAAATATATAAATTCCGTTTCAATTATTTACCATCTTTATTCCCAGCTCTCGATTCTCGATTCTAAGTAAAAAGCTGTATTTTTGCACTCGCAGGAAAATAAAATAACGTGAAAGTACTCCACAAATTCATTATAAAATCGTATGTAGGGCCTATGGTTCTTACCTTTTTTATTGTGATGTTCATTATGTTAATGCAATTTTTATGGCTTTACATTGATGAAATTGTAGGAAAAGGTTTACAGCTTAGCGTTATCGCCGAACTGCTATTCTGGGTATCCATAACATCGATACCCATGGCTTTGCCTTTGTCAACCCTATTTGCCTCGCTTATGACGATGGGAAACCTGGGTGAAAACAACGAATTACTGGCCATAAAAGCAGCCGGTATATCGTTGCAGCGTATTTTAAGGCCATTGTTCGTACTGGTTTTTATTGTAGTGGTAATAGGTGGTTTTTTTGCAAGCAATAACCTGGTACCTTATGCCAATCTTAAAATGAGATCGCTGCTATACGATGTAAAGAAAAAACGCCCGGAATTAACCATTCCTGAAGGAATTTTTTACAACGGCATGCCCGACTACAGCATACGCATAGGTAAAAAAGAACCCGAAACCAACTTGCTCCGGGATGTGTTGATTTACGATCACCGGTCGGGTCGAGGAAATTTGTCGTTAACCATTGCCGATTCGGGTTATATTAAACAGACCCCTGACCAGCAAAACCTAATATTCACATTATATAACGGTCGGTCATACCAAGAGCAACTGGACAAAACGGGACGTTTTATGCCACAGCGTGGGTTTTCGCGTCGCTGGTTCGATGAGCAAACCATACTCGTATCACTCGGAAATACCGACTTTACGCGCACCGACGAGTCGTTATTCTCCAATTTCGCGCAAATGCAAAGCATCGTACAGCTCGACCATTCGTACGATTCATTGTCGTTGATACAAAAGGAAAAGCTTAACAATTTCGAAAGCCAGATTATCCGTACAGGCATGATTTTCGAGGGATCGCGTGAATTAGACACTGTCGGTCAAAACCATGCCCGTTACCGGTATATCGTTAATGTCGATTCAATTTTCAAAACTTTATCTACTTTACAAAAAATACAGGTATCCGAACGGGCCTTATTGCAGGCCGAAGGCGCCAAATCGCAAATAGAAACCTATGCAGCCGATTATGAAATAAGGCGAAAGCAAATTGCCAACATACAAATCGAATGGCACCGCAAGTTTACACTATCCATAGCATGTATCATCTTCTTTTTCATCGGCGCTCCATTAGGTGCGATTATCCGTAAAGGCGGGTTGGGCATGCCCTCGATCATATCCATATTATTTTTTGTAATATACTGGGTTATTGACATATCATGCAAAAAAATGGCACAAAGCGGCGCTATGGACTCCATTACGGCAACCTGGTTTTCGAGCTTAATACTGGCCCCCATTGCCGTATTTTTAACAATTAAAGCAACCTCCGACTCATCGTTATTCAATCCTGATAAATATATGGCCTTCTTCAATAAAATTTTCGGAAGGATAAAAAAGCTGATTGTCAGGGTAAATTTGGACGAAACAACTCCCGATAGGGAAATTGCATCGAACATTGAGTTCGACACGGCCATATCCGAGATTAATAAGTTAAGTAACCAATACAATGCAAATTACAGGCTAAACAAACTTTTTATATTTGCCCGCAAAAAATGGTTGATGTCGGAAGGACAACAGGAATTAAAAGATATTGAACAGAAATACAACAAGCTCATAGCTATGTTAGCCCCTATTGATGATGATGAAAGAGTGCGTGAACAACTGAGACAGTATCCGGTTTTAGACAGTTCGAAATACAAACTGCCCGATTTAAACGTTTTAATGTGCATAGGATTGACCATACTATTTCCTGTGGGTATAGTTTTTTATATTGTAACATTGAATAAACGGAAAAAGTTGAACTATATTTTAAGCGAAATTATTGATATAAACAATACTATAAACGTTATTTTAGGTAAGAGATGAGCGATATACGATTAAATACCATAGATGAGGCACTGGAAGATATCCGGTTAGGAAAAGTTGTTATTGTAGTTGACGACGAAGACCGTGAAAATGAAGGCGATTTTATTGTTGCCGCCGAAAAAATTACCCCCGAAATAGTAAATTTTATGGCTACCCATGGGCGTGGTTTAATATGTGCTCCCCTGCCCGAATCGAGGTGCGAGGAGCTTGAACTGGATTTAATGGTTGGTAAAAATACCGCAGTATACGAAACTCCGTTTACCGTTTCGGTGGATTTGATAGGCTCGGGATGTACTACCGGCATATCGGCATCCGACAGGGCAAAAACCATCCGGGCGCTGGTTGATCCGGCAACATCGCCTATCGATCTGGGGCGTCCGGGACATATATTTCCGTTAAAAGCACGCGAACGTGGTGTGATACGTCGCGCTGGACACACCGAGGCAGTAGTCGATCTTACCCGTATGGCCGGACTTACACCCGGCGGCGCATTGGTAGAGATTATGAGTGAGGATGGTACAATGGCGCGTTTACCCCAGTTGATGGAAATTGCTAAACGCTTCGGGTTGAAAATAATAGCCATAAAAGACCTGATTGCCTACCGTTTAAAATCGGACAGTATTGTTGATCGGGGCGAAACCGTACATTTACCTACACAATACGGCGATTTCAAATTAACGGTTTTCCGTCAAAAATCAAACGGGCAGGAACATGTAGCCATTGTAAAAGGAGAATGGACTTCGAATGATATTGTGCTGGTTCGCGTACATTCGTCGTGCATGACCGGTGATATTTTTGGTTCGTGCCGTTGCGATTGCGGCTCGCAACTTCACGAAGCTTTACGCATGATTGAAAAAGAAGGGTGTGGAGCTATTGTATATCTCAATCAAGAAGGCAGGGGCATCGGTTTGTTCAATAAAATACATGCCTATAAATTACAGGAAGAAGGAAAAGATACTGTTGAGGCCAATATCGAGCTGGGTTTCCAGGCCGATGAACGCGATTACGGTGTAGGCGCTAGCATTCTGCACGAAATTAAGGTGCGTAAAGCTCGTTTAATGACAAATAATCCGCTAAAACGAAAAGGACTTGAAGGCTACGGAATTGAAATTATAGGTAATGTGCCTATAATTATTTCGCCCAATCTATATAACCGGGGATATTTGTCGACTAAAGAAAACAAAATGGGACATACATTAGGGCTAAAGCAGGATAAGAAATAGGAAATATGGGCAATACATTACGCATTATTTACATGGGTACACCCGATTTTGCAGTTGAACCTTTACGGCAAATTATAAACGCTGAAATAAGAGTAGTAGCCGTAATTACAGTACCTGATAAACCCGCCGGACGCGGACAAAAACTACAACAATCGCCCGTTAAACAATTTGCATTGCAAAACAATCTGCCTGTTTTGCAACCCGAACGATTGCGTGATGAAAATTTTCTTGCCGAACTGAAATCTTTTCACGCCGATTTGTTTATTGTAGTGGCATTCCGTATGTTGCCCGAAGCAGTATGGAGTATGCCTCCGAAGGGAACGATTAATTTACACGCTTCATTATTGCCCCAATACCGTGGGGCTGCTCCTATCAACAGGGCTATTATCGATGGTGAGACCACTACCGGAGTAACAAGTTTTTTTATTACTCACGAAATAGATACCGGAAATATCCTGTTACAGGATAACGTAACAATAAGCGAAAAGGAAACCGCCGGCAAACTGCATGATAAATTAATGATAGCTGGAGCCAAGTTGCTGGTAACAACCATTCAAAAACTAAGTGAAGGAACTATCACAGCAAATCCGCAAGTAAATACAGGTAAGTTGAAACCTGCCCCCAAATTATTTAAAAACGATTGCCGCATTAACTGGAATGCCGATGTACGCCAGATATACAATTTAATTAGAGGCTTACATCCCTATCCGACAGCTTGGAGCGAGATGATTTCAGGTAAAGAATCTATCAGCGTAAAGATATATGAATCGGAAACGGAAGAACAAGAACATCAATATCTTCCGGGAACAATTATCAGCGACGGAAAAATATACTTAAAAGTGGCTTGCACTAACGGCTTTATCCATATTAACTCATTACAATTGGCAGGTAAAAAACAACTGCCTATTCAACATTTTTTAATAGGTTTTAAACGGATTAACGAGTTTTCATTTAAATAAATTATTATGTAGTCTTTTCGATATATTTGAGCTAGTCTTTTACAAATAAATGATTTAATACTTTTTATTCAGTATATTGTCAATTGTTAAAGTCCTTGCCATTATTTAATTATCATTTAAACGGTTTACATATATTTGCATCAGGTAACATGTATAGTTCGGTTATTGTTTTTACAAAAAAAGTTTTTATCTATTAAAAAAAGTTAAATAGATTTTGAAATTGTACCTTTCTTGTTACTTTTTGATTACATTTGTCCATTTAAATCAACCTAAAATCAAGTTAATAAAATTTTAGTTGGATAAAAAATAAACAGAATATCCATGTGCTTATTGCTGAAAATAAAGTATATGGTATAGCAACAGGTAGAATGGTTTAAACATGTAATGTTTCTGACGGTTTATTATAATTAAGGGCTAATGTGCCGTTTAATAACCGGAATTTTATAAAATAAACTATTAAAATTTAAACACTCTTAAGCGCTTAAATTAATGCATTGATTATAAGCATATATAAAATACAGGTATAAATTGTTTTATTAAAAGTTCTTAAATTACTTTAATTCTGTTGTATGCAATTATCTTTATCATAAAACTTCTACTACTTTTGTGTTCATAAAATGTAGTTAAGTTGTTTCATAGATAATTTACAACTTAATTATACTAAGTTAATTATAGACGATTAAACTGAAATATAGCATTCTTTATGAAGAGACACTTATTGACGCTAATAACTCTGCTGCTGAGCTTTAGCATGACATTTGGACAAAATACAAAAAAAGGTGATAAGGCATTTGACAATGGTGATTATTATCAGGCAATTGAAGAATATTCAATGTTAGTAGATAATATGGACGATGCCGCTACACGTAGTTTATTGCGTTATCGGATTGCCGAAAGTTACCGTAGGATGAATCGCCCCGAAAAAGCCGAAAAATATTATGTAGATGCTATTAAAGCCGGTTATATGAGTCCCGAAGTTTATTTCGGATATGGCGATATATTGCTGAAACTAGGGAAGTACGAAGATGCAAAAAGTGCTTTCGAAACATATAAACGTTCAAGCCCCGGCGACCGTTTAGTTGATGCAAAAATAGCTTCGTGTATTTATGCCCAAGCAAACCCGTTAACTAACCCTCATTTTACATTGCAACCGCTTGAAACGCTAAACTCAAGAGGTAGCGAATATGGTATCGCTTATTTTAACGATGCTTTGATTTATGCTTCTACCAGAAATCCTATAGAAGAAGGAGATTCTAAAGAAAGCAGAAAAATATCACTCCGTACAGG
Source organism: Prevotellaceae bacterium (assembly GCA_031263585.1). Taxonomy (GTDB): domain Bacteria; phylum Bacteroidota; class Bacteroidia; order Bacteroidales; family UBA932; genus JAISFN01. The sequence continues at coordinate 24,555 of JAISFN010000072.1, forward strand.
TCTACCTTATTCCAAAATGTATATGTCGGTGCCTATAAACGGCCTTTACTCTACAGGCGAAGAGGTTGTCGGTTTAAACAGAGTATCGCAAACCAATGAGGGTACTTTTACATATGACCCAAGAACCAAGCTCGGCTATTACACTCGCTGCGATGCCGGTGACCAATGTTATGTTTACTATGCTGAATTTAAAGGCAATAAATGGGTAGAAAAAAATCGTTTACCGATTGATGGAAGGAAACAACCCGTAGGACACCCATGCTTTACACCCGACGGAAACCGTCTTTATTTTATTTCGGCCATGGAGGGAGGTTATGGTAAAAGCGATATTTGGTATATGGACAAGTTGCCCGACAACAAATGGAGTAAACCTATAAATGTTGGCCGCGAAGTAAACTCAGTAGGTAATGAATTTTTCCCTTTTGTAATGGATGGCTATCTGTTTTTTGCTTCCGACGGGCATCCCGGATACGGAGGCTTGGATATTTATGCCTCAAAAATTGAAGGAAACGCTCACGGGCCGGCATATAATATCGGTATGCCCTTTAACTCATCTCAGGATGACTTCAACCTTATTGAAAGATTGGATTTGTCGGAGGGTATGATGGTTAGTACCCGTCGCGGCGAAAAAAGTAATGATGATATATTCCGTTATAACGGATTCCCTCATTCATTAATAGCATCAGGAAAAGTATATGACTCAATAAGCCTTCAACCGCTGCCCAATGCTACTGTTGAAATTATAAGAGGCGGTAAGGTTAAAGAAACACTAACTGTTACGGATAGCGGGACATTTATGTTTTATGCATTGCCCGATACCCTTTATCAATTAAAAGCATCTCTTTTAGCATATACAAGCAAATCAATTGACGTTAAAACCTCTCAAGAGCGTTTTGGCCATATTGATAATTTAGATATACCGCTAAACAGCACGGAAGCTTTTATTTCAGGTTTAGTGTATAACAAGGAAACAGGGGCGCCGCTCAGTGGTATTCCTGTTGTTCTTTACGAAAATAATAAGCAAATAGCTGTAATCACTTCTGATGCAAATGGTATTTACAAATTTGGCGATATTAAGCAAAATACCACATACGTAGTAAAAGCTGCACATAAAGAATACTTTACCGAAATAAAAACTAAAAATGTTGGCAGAATCGATAGAAGTATAGTATACAGTAAAGCTACCAGTGGCGATGATATGGACTTACCGCTTGAAAAGATTGTATTGAACAAGCAGGTTACAATTGAAAATATTCTGTACGATTATAATAAAGCGACATTACGTCCGGAATCGTTGGTGGAATTGGATAAGCTTGTTACGTATTTGAACCAGTCTCCTCAATTGAAATTACAGATTAGTTCGCACACCGATGCCAGAGGTTCGGCTAAAACCAATAATACCCTCTCGGAAAAACGTGCAAAATCTGTAGTCGATTACTTGTTATCGCGTGGTATTAGTCCTGCCCGTTTAACATGGAAAGGTTACGGAAAATCGGATCTTTTGATCAAAAAGGCTAAAACAGAGGCCGAACACCAGCTAAACCGCCGTACAACTTTTATGGTTACAGGTTTAATGGATACGCCGTTGTTTGATACAACCGGAGGTACAGCAACTGTTACAGTACCTGTTACTGGAGGTGGTTTATCCGAAGGAATGCAAACTCCGACAACAACTCCCGGCAGCACAGCTACAATGCCGTCATCCGGAACTTATTCGAATCCGAACGCACCATTCGTAATACAGGTTGGAGCAGGCGCTACATTAAACTTGAACAACCCGAATTTCCAACGTTTGGCTACGCAGCTTAACTTGCAGGTATTCTACGAACAAGGCGCCGACAGGTTATACCGTTACTTTGTGGGTGGATATAATACTCGTAATGAAGCCGAAGCAATGGCCAGCAGAATTAAGGCATTAGGTATTGATTGTTTTGTAAAAGCAAAATAAATATAATAAACTGGGCAGTATACAATAATTGTAAATTGCACAATTAAGCTAATAAAAAATAACAAGCATAAATAGTATGAAAAAAGCACTCGTGTTATTGTTGGCTTTACTCCCAATATGGGTATATGGGCAAACCGATGTCCAATTAAGTCAACAGTTATTCAGTAGGGTAAATTACAACCCTGCTGCTACAGGCGCATCAAACTATGTAAACGTGTTTTTACTGGCACGACAACAGTGGATTGGTTTTACAGATGCGCCAAGAACTCAAGTTCTTAACGCCCATAATTATTTTGAAAGTATTAAGTCAGGAGTAGGACTATCTATAAATAATGATAAATTGGGATTGATAAATGCTATTAATGCAAAACTATCTTATGCTTATCATATTCATTTTAATGAAAATAGTTATTTATCCTTAGGTTTGAGCGGCGGAATTTTGTATAAAAAATTCGATTGGGCGAATGCCATACCAGAACAAGCAAACGATCCGACTTTAGATTCATACAGAGATAAACAATCAGAAATTAATCCTGATTTTGATTTCGGGATAGAATTCAATACAAAAAATTTTCAATTAGGGGTGTCGACAACACACTTGAACAATGTGGCGAAAAGTATCAGTGATTTGAAGCTATTCCAAGCTAACAGGCACATTTACATATATACAAAATATATTTTTGATGCAGGTCGCCAATGGAAATTAGTACCTACTCTTATGGGAGTTAATAACGAAAATACATTTAGTTTTGAAGTTAACGGAATGGCTTATTATAGAGAACGTTTTTGGTTTGGAGCTTCATACCGCTTAAACGAAAAAGCCGAATCGGAATCGGTAATCGGCATGGTAGGTTTATTTATCACCGATTTTCTACGTTTAGGATACTCGTATGACTTTAACGTAGGCGCACTTAAAAAGTATTCATCGGGTTCACATGAAATTATGTTATCGCTTCGTTTATCGAAAGGAGATAATAATTACGGACGCAAGTCTCCGCGTTTCTTTGAATAATAGTTTTTATATTTAGATAGCGAAAAGAGACTATCCAAAAAGCTGTACTTTATCTCATTTTTAGCATTGCTGGCAAGCGAAGGGTTTTATAATTAGATCCTTCACTTCGTTTAGAATGACAAGTGTGGGGTACTTTTTGGATAAGCTCTTTTTATTTTGTCATGATATTATTGTCCCGAATTTAAACAGAATAATGATTTCTTTGTTTATATGTCATCTAATACAGAATAATTATTAATTATACAAAAATGAAAAAGATAAGTTTAATTTTTGCTGTAATGGCGCTATTGCTTGCATGTAATTCGGGTAAAACCAAAGTAAATGAAACAACACTGGGCACATATGAAGGCATATTGCCTTGCGCCGATTGTGCAGGAATAAACACTGTTTTAAGACTTTACAAAGATGGGGACAAATATATGTTTGAATTGAAGGAAACTTATTTAGGTAAAGGAGACGAACAGACTTACATCTACAAAGGTGTAGCTAACGTATTGAATGAATTGGACGATTTAAAAAACGCCACAATTTACGAGCTGTTCAGTGATGATCTTGAATTGAAATTATACTTTATGGCAGTTGATGGTAATTTGCAAATGCTAGATACCGAGGGTAAAATTATTAATTCGACGTTGAATTATACGCTGATAAAGAAATAAAATACCGGATAAAAAGTAAAGAGGGTTTGTCAAAAGGCGCACCCATTTATTTCTATGGAATATATATCTTATGCGACAATTTTCATTTCGAAGCAGGATTTTAGGGCTCATATACCGAAAAGTTAAGGAGAAGAATTAGGCATAAATATTGGTAAGCCTAACTAAAAAGTATGAAATGTTGTTCACACCTCTAAGAGTAGGCCCTAAAGGCTTTATCCTTTGCGTTGAAAGATTTGGCAGAAACATTACAGAGCTAATTATCAAAGAAGTTGAATATTGTTTTATACTGGGCAGCAATAGAGTTTTTCACGCTATTGAAATGTACAAACCCTGACTCTTCGACTTTTCTATACCACTGGGCTAAGCGGGTAAAGGCAATACCTTTATCAGTAATTGTGTTGAGTATAAAGGGAGAAGGCGCTCATTCCAGTTTTAAGATTGTCTTGAAAACAGGATCAATATTATATAAGAAATACTCATCATAAAATTCATCTTTATATTCAAACTCCGTACAATAATAGTCCAAATCAGGATATATAGGTATTTCAATATCATCATGATAGTAATTTTCCACATCATTTCCTTGTACATTACCATCTAAAGAAGAGGCAATTGAAAATATTAATTTTGAATTAGGCAGTACAAAATAAAAAGGCCTAATGCCCTCGCCTCCAAGTATTCCGGTAGGAGTTCCGATTGTGATTAATTTACTTACAGTTTTACATGCGGAAGAAAATGCTAATGTAGAAGAATAACAGCTCTCATTAATAATTACATATATATTGCCATTGTGTAAAATAGAATTGTTGGAGGGTATTATTTCTCGATAACCTGTAATACAAAATAATGAGTCCTGTCCTATTATCAAAGGGGTATTTTCTGCAATAGGTATTTCTTGTTTGTCTAAAAGTTGTTTTACAACATGACTGTCTTTGAAACAAAGCTTTTGAGGAATATTTATAGTGTCTTTTATTATTGAAGCAAGTATTTCCTTCCATGTCAAATCATTTCCACCGCCATTCGATCGTACGTCTATAAGTACTTTACTTATTTCTTTTCCTTTATGTTTTTCAATCTCTTGTTTATAGTGATCTATTTTGCTAGCGTCCATTGCCGGTACACGGATATAAAGTATTTTATCTTTGTCAAAATAATTCACTCGAATATCTCGAGACCCTTTTCCCTGTGGATATTTAATCCTAAATGATGTGAGTTCTATCTCTTTTATTTCTTGCCCATATGAATAAGTTATTAGAAACTTTTCATCCAATCCTGTTATGCTAGGTGGAAAAATCGTTAATGTGTAATATTTCTTGCGATTCTGATCCCATCTTACACTTGGATGTATCGGAACATTCCATTTCTCCACATACTCGTCAATATCAATTCCGTTTATTTTTAATAGCTTAGCTTTTTTAGGTATTTGTAATACATTTTCATTGTCAAAAATGTCTGGAAAAAAATACTCCCCATTAATATAAAAAACTTTTAAAGAAGAATATGGACTATATTTAAAATATTTTTTTTTAAATTCTTGCGAAGTTTTTATCGCTTGATTTATATAGGAAGTATCCGTGTATTTATCAGGATAATATAGGATAAGATTTGTATGTCCGTCTTGACACAATAAAAAAGTTTTAGCTATTATATCGTAATAAGAACTTTCGGAAGAAACAGTGTCTATTGATTTTCTATTATTTTTTATCTTAGCTAAAATATCCGTTCCCGTTACTTCGTAACGCACGCCTAAATGCGGATTAACCGTTCTAATTTTTTCATAGAGAAAGTCAAAATCTTCCAGCATTTGTTGTTTAGTAAATCGAATAGAATCCGCATTTATATTTGTAAAAAAGCAGATGTATAAACCAATTAATAAAACTTTTTTCATTTTGACTTATTTAAATAATGTAATTCTAAAAATTCTTTCATGTTTCCTTTTATATAGCTACAAACATCAATATTATCTCCTTCATACTCATTTTTAATTCTTGTATAAGGACATCCGCCGCCACATGTCGGAAAATGAAAACATGAACGGCAATTTGGATCATCTAAAGGGTCGGCTCCAGCTAAATACCTTAAAAGCAATTTAGTGTTTACCTTTAAACTATTATCTGATTTAGCGATGATTTTATCGGTATCTCCAACATTTATATATATCTCCTGCCGAGACATACGCTTTTCGCTTTGAGAGTAGTTTTGCATAATATAGTGTTTTACAAAATAACAAAATAACAAAAACTTACATTTACTAAACTGTTATCATTTAGTTTCAAAGTTAAATAATATTTTCGACGTAAGTAAATTAAAAACGACTTTTTACAAAATAATTTACACATCCAATATTTAACCACCATACGCGGAATACAGCCTGTACCGGTAGCGGTGAAAGCGTTTGCAAAAACTGTAAGTACAAAAGAGTATGTTGTGGAGAGAAAACCAGATTCAAAAAGATAGAGCAAAGTGAACATTACAGCCTATATATGAAAAATCACAGTAAATGGGTTGAAAATGAAATATATGCCAAACGAATGTCCCGATTGCGAAGTGCAACGGCAAAGCCGGTATTGGGAACATTGATTAATTTACTGATAATGAAAAAAGTGAACACTCGCGGCATAGCACAGACAGAAAAGCATGTTTTAATGGCATCATTGTGTTACAACCTGAAGAAATTTATGAATTTAAAGCTCAAAAAGCCTGAATAACTGACAATAAGCATGTAAAATGTAACATTCGGAATGGAAAACTTTTTATTGAGTTTTCCAACCTTTCTGCGCCTGTTATTACGTTTGAATACTCTTTCAAAGGTATCAATCGAGGATACTCTATTGAGTAAAGCTAAGATATCGGACAACTCTTTGTGTCGCTCTTTTCCAAACAAATGCATGTCTTGATAATCACTGCCGCCTGTCAAGTATGTACAATAAACCTTTTTTATCTTAATATTTTGATGCGGTTGCCCTGGAACTGAACAGATAACCATGATAATTCAAGAAATATTTGCATTATAGTAAAAATATCCGTAAGTATAGAGAACAAAAAGGGAAAACCCTGCATTCGGCAGGGTTTTCCCTTTTTGTTCTCTATGCAAAAACTAATGTCTATTGATTATCTAATCGAAATCTCACAGGGAACTGATATGATACAGGAACTGCTTTACTGCGTTGCATTCCGGGAGTCCATTTCGGAGATAATTTTAAAGCTCGTATGGCTTCCTCATCCAACAAAGGGTCAACCGAACGCATTATTTTAATGTTTGTGATGCTTCCATCTGTAGCTATTGTAAACTGTAAATAAACTGTACCCTGTATTCCGTTTTCGGAAGCGGCTTCGGGATATTTTACTTGTTTTTGAACCCAAGCCGGAAATTTATTGGCATCGCCACCCTGAAAAGAGGGTTTGGTTTCAACAATGGCAAATGGAATAACTTCTTCCTCTTCCTTTTCCTGAGTTACTACTACTTCTTTTTTTTCAACATATTCCATGGTTTGTATACCAAGTTTATTATCATCAGAATTAAAAAGGCTCATGTCCATGTCCAACTGGATATCGTTGCTGGCAATCATGATTTCCTCAGGAGCTATATTAACTTTTGGTATTTCCTGCGGTTTTGGAGGTTCTTCCTGAGTAATAGGAACATTCTCTTCTTCAATAACAACTTGTGGGCCTATATCAAATATAGACTCTTTTTTGGCCTCCGATTTCCAAGTAAAAGCCACAAGCATAACAATCAATGCTACTGCTAATCCTATTTCAAAAAATAGTGTTTTTTTATTTTCTAAATCTGCTTTTTTAATTTTCTTTAGTTCCATAGTAAATGAATTTAGTGAGATTAAAAGTAAATAATAAATTTCAAAATAACAAAAATCTTTTTCGGGAATAGTAACATACACATAATCAACTAATGTTGATTAGTTACTATCAGAAGTAACAAAAAACATGCCAAAAATTTTCTTCACTCAAACGCACTTTTTAAGGGCCTTTTTATAATTATCACATGTTGAGTCCTGAAATAGCGTTACATAAAAAAGTAATGTTATGGAAGAATTTTGGATGTTGATTTAAAAAGTATGCTGATGTAAAAAATTGACAATAAGGAATAACTTGTATTTTTGTTGAATGAAAATAAAGACAGAACTGTATTGTCCCCATTGCTAAAGGACAAATATAAAAAAACTTGACACTATTTTTCAGTCAGCTTAGTTGGATATTACGTTTTATTCATTCTTTTGTAAGAATTTGGATGATAATTGCAAAGATAGTAAATGTATACCAATTAACCAACTGAAATCAAATATATTATATTAATAATCATAAATTCAAAACAGCTGCTTAAACAGGTTCTAAATTATCAAATTATATATATTTTAAAAAGTAATTTTATAATCGCCAAAATGAAATGTCCATTTTTTTTAGAACTTTATTAAATATTTCTGGGCTATACGGTTTTGATTGGCGCCCATTAATAGGCAGCCTCAAATTTAAACGAAAAGTCCCGAACCAAATTCGGGGCTTTTAAAATACGTTTCAAAAGCCTTTAATAAGTTTTTAAACACTCAGAGCAACCGCACTAAAAAATATTACCAATATAACATTCTGATAATACGCTAGTTATAAAAATGATATTCTATCCAAACAAAATGAATAAAATCACAATATTTTTACAATCAGATATTTATAAAATAGATGGAATTTTGGAGCGGTTGTCCTGATCTTTATTCCGAAATCAGTATTAAAATACTAATTTTGTTAATTAATCTGCTTATACTTGAATATCGAAATATTACTGAAAAACAAATACATTGAGTAAATATCAGTGTATTTTACAATGAAAAATCATTTTTTATATGACAACTATACAGAATTTGGAACAAATAGCAACGCAGGTTAGGCGTGATGTTATTCGTATGACGGCTGATGCCCTGTCGGGGCACCCCGGAGGGTCGTTGGGATGTGCCGATTTTTTAACCGCCCTTTATTTTGAAATTTTGCAGCATAAGCCGGAGCGGTTTACCATTGACGGACGAGGACAGGATATGTTTTTCCTCTCGAACGGTCATATTTCGCCGATTTGGTATAGCGTTCTGGCACGCAGCGGTTATTTCCCTGTAAACGAACTGTCAACCTTCCGTAAGCTCGGATCGCGTTTACAAGGGCATCCTACCAACGCATCGGGTTTATCAGGAGTGCGTGTAGCATCGGGGTCACTGGGACAGGGTTTGTCGGTAGCTTGCGGTGCAGCACTGGCTAAAAAAATAAACGGTGATCCTCATCTTGTATACTCCCTGCATGGCGACGGCGAGTTACAGGAAGGCCAGATTTGGGAAGCAGCCATGTTTGCAGCCTCGAAAAAAATTGACAACTTGATTTCGACAGTCGATTGGAACAACCAGCAAATTGACGGTACGGTCGATAGCGTGATATCATTGGGAAATCTGGCGGCCAAATGGGAGTCTTTTGGATGGACAGTACTCCATATGCAAGGGAACGATATGGCCGACGTATTGCGTGAGCTAGGCAAAGCCAAAAGCATGACAGGCAAAGCAAAGCCTGTAATAATACTGATGAAAACCGAAATGGGACAGGGGGTCGATTTTATGCAGGGAACAAATGCCTGGCACGGCAAAGTTACCAATTCCGAGCAAACCAAAAGAGCTTTACGCCAATTGGAAGAAACTTTGGGCGATTATTAATTTTTCGGCATCAATTAAACCATTTACTAAGTCAAACATCATTAAAACAAATGACAAAAAAATATATACCAACGGGAAATAAAGATACCCGCTCGGGTTTCGGGGCAGGTTTGTTGGAGGCAGGAAAGCTGAACAGCAACATTATGGGCTTATGTGCAGACTTGACCGATTCGGTGAAAATGGGCGATTTTGCCAAGGCTTTCCCCGACCGTTTTATTCAATGTGGAATATCGGAAATGAACATGATTGGCGTTGCCGCAGGGCTTGCCTTAAGTGGTAAAATTCCGGTTGCCAGCACTTTCGCCATGTTTGCCACTGGTCATGTTTACGACCAAATACGGCAATCGGTAGCTTACTCCAATCATAATGTGAAAATATGTGCTTCGCATGCCGGAATCACGTTGGGCGAAGACGGCGCCACCCACCAGATTATGGAAGATATCGGCCTGATGAAAATGCTACCCAACATGGTGGTAATCAATCCTTGCGATTATAACCAAACCAAAGCCGCCACAATGGCAGTTATGGAGTACGTAGGGCCGGTTTACCTGCGCTTCGGACGCCCTGTTGTACCTGTATTTACGCCTGATGATCAGGTGTTCAAAATCGGGACGGCCATTAAAATGATCGAGGGTAGCGACGTAAGCATATTCGTTACCGGGCATCTGGTTTGGGAAGCTTTACAGGCTGCCGAAAAACTGGAAACCGAGGGAATACATATCGAAGTTATTAATATACACACCATAAAACCACTTGATGTAGTGGCTATATTGAAGTCGGTTGTAAAAACAAGAGCGGTAGTTACCGCTGAAGAACATATGCGAAACGGAGGTTTGGGCGACAGCATTGCCCAACTGCTGGCTTTAGAGCAGTTGGCTCCGATAGAAATGGTAGCGGTTGACGACAAATTCGGGGAAAGTGGTAAACCTAAAGAACTTATGGATGTTTACGGATTGAATGCCGAAAATATAATAGCTGCAACAAAACGTGTTTTAAAAAGAAAAAATAAATAAAATGGAACCGAAAAGTTTTATTATACATCGTTTGGTAAAGAGCGAAGATTTGAATCATCATGGCTCGTTATTTGCCGGTCGCGGAGCCGAGTGGATGGTAGAAGCTGGATTTATTGCCGCTGCCAGTTTGCTGAATCCTAAAAATATAGTTTGTTTGAAAATTCACGGTATTGAGTTTCGTAACCCTATCCGCCCGGGGCAAACATTGTGTTTTGATGCCCGCGTTATAAACACAGGACGTACAAGCCTTACCTCATACGTTTCGGTAAGCATTGTCAATGAGGAAAAAACGGTGGTCGAAGGTTTTATGACCTTTGTATATGTTGATGAAAATACCCTACCCAAACCGCATGGCATTGTTATTGAACCTGTAAGCGATGAAGATAAAGCCCTGCAAAAAAGAGTAAAGGAACTACCACGTTAAAAAATACATAATAAGCTAAGGAATAATCATATAGTGTCGTAATTGTTGAAAATAGTACCGTACGAAACGACACAATCTTCGCGCTATTCCTCCCGAAAACTAATCAGTATCACCAGTTAATAGATGAGCGAAAGCTATACCGATAAAGAATTGTTAGCCATGTTCCGCAACGAACAACGGAAGAATTATGCTTTCAATCTTATTACACGGAAATACCAGGAACGATTGTACTGGCATATCCGTAAACTGGTTATTTCGCACGAGGATGCCGACGATTTACTTCAAAACACATTGGTTAAAGCCTGGAGTGCATTGGACGATTTCAGGGAGGAGTCGCAGCTGTTTACATGGTTGTATCGCATTGCAACCAATGAGGCGCTTACTTTTTTACGTAAAAAACGTACCCGTTTGTTTTTACCGCTGGTTGACGTGGAGACGCAATTATCCAACAGCCTGGAAAGCGACCCCTACTTCGACGGAAACGAACTTCAGAAAAAACTTCAGAAAGCAATATTGAAATTACCCGAAAAACAGCGCGTTGTTTTTAATATGAAATATTTTGACGAATTGAAATACGAAGAGATATCGGCAATACTCGGCACTTCGGTAGGAGCTTTAAAAGCTTCCTATCATCATGCCGTTGAAAAAATAGAAAAATTTTTGAAAGAAGATTAAACCTTTCAGATGAATACTAGTCAAACAATAATAGTTGTAAAAGGAGATGTAAGTTAAATGTTACAGGATAAGTTAAATAAGAATCCATTTACAGTACCCGAGAATTATTTCGACCGCTTTCCTATGCGGATGCAGGAACGTTACGCCTTTACAAAAAATGCAAAGGCAGGTTTGGGTATCTGGGCGACAATCAGGCCGCACTTGGCTTATGTTGGTGGATTTGTCGCCTTAGCTTTACTTGCTTATGGAGGCTTTTCATTGGCTGGAGATAGTAATGCCCCTGAAAAAAGCGCCATTGCCAATACCAAAACAAGACCAGTATCTGTCGGGTCGTTTATCAATAACAATACAAAATCATACGCTCAATTCACAAACACTAACCCCCTTATTCGTATTGTTGATGACAATGACGCCAAATCTAAATCAAAAATCGATATGGATGAAGATATTATGAATTATTTGGCTGCTGAAAATATCAGCGCCGAAGATATTCTTGGGTTTGAATAGAAGGTGAGGAGGTTGTATATGAAACAAGTATTGATTTTTTTGGCAATATTGGGTGCCTGCCCGTTGCATGTTATTGCACAGGATTCGAAAAAAACTACTTCGCAAAGCCAGCAATCAAATTATGATAATAAAAAATATTCTCCGAATACTAAAGGAGGAGGGTATGCAGGGGTTGTAGTTGATACGGTAATTACATTGCCCGATGGCTCCGCTACCGGGTATTTTTCTTTTTCTTTTTCGAGTAATGATGCCGAACAGGATATGAACCCGGTATTTTTTAATAATGTGTGGAATTTGCCGCCATTGGGTGCACGCCGTGATTTTGAAGAAACACAGGAGCAGATTCTCCGGCAAATAGATGAAGATGCCAATCGGCTTAACCACTGGTTGAACCAGCAGGTTGCATTGCGTAACGAGCGGGTTAAGCAATACTGGAAAGAACAGAAAGAAATTTTGTTTATCCAGATTATGGAATTGACGCCCGAAGAGGCAAAATTATTCTGGCCTTTATACAACGAATTTTCAAATAAAAAGGATGAAATATCCAGCAAGCGTCAAACAATAAATAATAAATTGCGTAAGGCCAGTTTATATAACATTAACGATAAAGAAGCCGATATGTTTGCAAAAGAACATATCAATTTATTGACACAGGAAAACAATTTGCAGCAAGAGTATTATAGAAGATTTAAAGCCATTTTAAAACCGAGTAAATTATTAATGATATATAAGGCCGAAGATGCGTTTAAATTAATGATGCTGCAAAAGAGAGGGCAAATAGAATAAGTAGGCTAATTTGTAATAATCGAGACTTGATCTTACAGACAGTTAAAAAAGTTTTGATTTATCTGACAATTATTTTTCTTTTCAAACGCCCTCTGGGCTTGTTGAGGAGGGGATTTAAAAAGAAAAGTAAAAGTGTGTGTTCGGATTTTGCTCATTAGAGGACTGTACGATAAAATATTAACTATTGCAGCTAATTGTATGATAAAGGTATTTAAAGTACATCTTCATTTTTTGTAGTTATTAGGAGTTTTAGGCTTAATCGCTTATACTAAGTCACTATCAACTTAAGTGTAGTGTAGCGAACCGAACTTGCGGGTTCGTCAAAGGCAATGACAGCAAAGTAGTGGGCGTGGTATTAATTTATTAATTTCACGGTTTTTAAAACTAAGTCAGAAAAAATTATTTTGGCATTGCCATTTTGCCCGATATGCCCGATACAGTGGTTAAATTGCTTATACAATTCGTATACGTTTTTTTGATTAATAAAGGGTGCAAATTTTTGTGCCCAATCGTATTCATTAAAGCCTAAATAAACAGTGTCTTCAATTTTCAGGTTAAGCATAAAATTTTCGCGTAAAATACTTTCGGCGTAACTTAAAAATGCTTTTTGTCGTTCACGTCCCCACCCTGCCATGTCCTCTGCCCACTCCAGCAAAGTTATCACGTCGTTTGAGTAGCTGTAACGCATCAGCATTACAAATGCACTGAAATACTCATTTTCACTGTCGCGGTTAGCCAGTATCTGCATAGCCTGCCGATAATTTCCCTGTGCCAGCCTTGCCGCCGCATGTGCATCCTTATCAGGAATGCCTTTACCCAGCAAAGCTTTCACAATTTCCGGCTCTTCAATAGGTGGCAACTTTATCAACTGTGTACGCGAGTAGATGGTTTTAAGTACCTGTCCTGAATTTTCCGAAACCAGTAAAAACAAGGTGTTTGTAGGTGGCTCTTCAATTAATTTCAGTAAGCGGTTGGCCGATGTTACATTTAACCGTTCGGGCAGCCATATTATCATCACCTTGTACTCAGCCTCGTAAGGTTTTAGATTTAATTTCGAAATAATGCGGTCGGCCTCGTTAGCGCTTATGTTTCCCTGCTTGTTATCAATACCGATTGTTTCGTACCAGTCCTGCTCGGTAAAATAAGGATTTGTGCTTAGCAATTGCCTCCAATCATTTATAAAATAGTCGCTTATTGGTTTTTTATCGCTGGAAATACTTTTTGTCGAATTCACCGGGAATACGAAATGCAAGTCGGGATGAATGAGTTTCTGGTATTTATGACATGACGGACAAACCCCACACGAATCGTCCTCATCTTTGTTTTCGCAGCAAACATATTGTGCATAAGCAACAGCCAAAGGTAACGTACTGTAGCCCGATTTGCCCAAAAAAAACTGCGCATGGCTAATACGTCCCTCTTTAACTGTTTGTATCAATTTTGCTTTTAACTCATTTTGCCCGATAATATCTTTAAACAACATTTCCCGATAATGATTTTCACAAAGGTATAACTTTTATAAAAATGGAAAAAGGCTTATGTTAATCAGGCAAACACATGAAATTATATTTTACACTGGATTACTTCGTGCTTTGCCCTAGAAAAGACCCACTAAATCATAATTTTACGTCACTGCTGGCCATAGGTGGAGCAATCCAGTATTTTTCATTTTTTCACATTAATAATTTGATGTTTTATTGTTTTTTCAGCTGCAATTATTTATTATCTATCTTATATTCCACACCTTAGCTGTATCTATGCATTTTTCCAACAATTGTTGAATGGTAAGTTCAAGTACCGGATGTTTTAATTCGGGGGCAATTTCATTCAACGGCAGTAAAGTAAAATAACGCTCGTGCAAACGGGAGTGAGGGATGATTAAATCTTCCTGATTTATAATTGCTGAATCATAAAAAAGAATGTCAATATCCAATGTACGTGCCTGATAACCCTGCGAATTCGTGTGTTTCCGCCCCATATCGGCCTCAATTTTATGTATTTCGGACAATATTTTCTGTGGGGGTAATTCCGTTTTAGTACAAATTACCTGATTAATAAAATTATCCGAAACAAAGCCCCATGCCTCCGACTCATACAGTGAAGATTGACGTATAATCATACCAATTCGTTCTTCAATCATTTGCCGGGTGCGATCAAGTATATTTACTCTTTCTCCTTTGTTACTGCCTAATAATAAATAAGTATCCATTAAAAATTAGTTTTAATTATATTCCAATGCGAAAGCATGATTTTCTGCCCCTTTCCCATACCAGCCAGAGATCTGTTCAAGACGTTATGCATAATTATCTTTTGTCAGATAATCATGTGGGTCAAGCCATTTATTTTTCAATTTTATCCAAAGTATTGCTCCGATATTCAATTAGGGCGAATAAGGAGGAAAAATGCACAAAAACAATCCCTTGTTCCACCAATACGGAATTATTTCCCTGATTGCTTTGTTTGTGTGTATTCGTGCATTGTCCAGAACTACAAAGGCGGTGCGTTTTATAGCAAAAGAGAATTTCTCCAAAAACTCCAGAATAAACTGTGTTTCTATGTTCTGTTCTGTAACCTGTCAACGAACCTAATTAACCCCAAACAATTAAATTTATAGAATTTATCCGTCAAATAGCAGACTTCTTCATTGGCAAACTGCCAGTCATAAGGTATATAACCCTCGCTGCATGCATGGGTCTCATCTCCATAGTAAAGTCTATTTCTCTCTTCCGGCTCACATTTTCACGTTCTGTGAGTTTCTCTATCTGAAGTTCATAATGTGCTGCCAGCGGGTTACCTTTGGGGCGGCGTCTTATGCGTTTATATCGTTCGCCAGCGTTTTTAAAAAAGCTTTGAAAGCGCTATCACATACCTTTTTACTGCTCTCTGTTTCCCATTTCGCCTTAGTCGTGCGCATACGCTGCCGGTTAGCTTTAACAGCGGTAGGAATTGATTCTTTATCTTGCGCTTCTATAATAGCTTTACATCCGCGTCCCGTCTTGATTATCAATCCTTATAACCCTTCGTTTTTATACCATTTAACCCATGTGTCAACACTTACATTGCACATGGAGGTTATCTTGCCAACATCTTTGGAGGTACGTCCTTCTGATTTGAGCAATATGCTTTGGCAACGTATCCAAAAACTATGGCTTTACCATTCTCTGACTCCTAACTCCATGCGTTGTTCCGGAGTGAGTGAGGGGGTATTTACTTGTACCATATTAGGAACAAAAATACAAACTAATTTAGACTAATTTATGACTAGTACTTACTTTCATATTTTTTGGTGTAATCAAACAGCTGTTAATCAAACTTGACTTCAAGCACCTCTTTTATGCCTTTTCAACAACTTTGAAAATAACTTTTTTATAAACCTCTAACAATCCTTCGGGAAAAGTTCATTGAATTCAATAAATTAATAGCTACATCAAATTCACCAAGCTCCCGCAACAGTTCTGCCTGTAATAACCAATCATCCGGTTTATCGGCTTTTGCAAATGCTGACAAAAGCCGGTATGCGTTTCCGATAAAAATAGTTTTCTGTATAGCACTCCCTTCTTTGTTTTTGTACCTTTTTAACGAATGGTGGTTTACAGCGTGTAAAATATTTGGTGGTGAGGTAAAAAGCATGCTGATATAATCTTTTTATATATAGCTCATTATAATCAAATTTAAGAACTCCATATCGTTGTTATTTAGAATGATTACAAACAACGGAATTGTAAATGACTGATTATATGATATCTTTTTAATTAAATATTTTGTTTTGATGATTTAATAAATATTAAATTCGCTTTTACATGATTGGATGCCAATAAATTGATGCAACATACTTTTTGAAACATCACCAATAGTAGAAATATCATTTT
>JAISFN010000076.1 GCA_031263585.1 Prevotellaceae bacterium
GCTCCATTTGTTGAAATAATAGTGGACAAACTTCCAATTCGGGAAGTCGGCGGGCAGCATCCGCCACTGAAAACCCGTCTTGAGAAGGTAGAAAATAGCATCAAAAATATCTTTCAATGAACGTTTGCGCTTGCGTCGTTCGCCGATTATGCCTAAAATTGTACGATACCGGCTTTCGGTGAGCTTACTTGGATAATGTATCACGAATCTTTAATGTATTGAATAACACAAAGATACGAAATAATTACCAAATAATCAATGGATTGCCAGTATTTTATTTGTTAAAATTTTAGACAGACTCTAAATTCATATTTTACGTTGTATATAGGCACAAAAAAAACGTGGACTTAACTTTATTTGCTTTTAGAGGTTCTCCAAAACCGTCGTGAACAAACAAGAAAAGCCCACGTATTACTACGTGAGCGTCGACTTTCTTGTCCTTGTTCACTTTTCTAAAATTTGGAGATTTCTAAAAGCAAGAACAAAAGCTAACGCCTTTATTTTAATATGTTAATCTTACTGCTTCATACCTACTTTTTTTGTAAAAAATTATGTGTGTATACAATATATAACAAATCATTCCCCGTAATTCATACCAATCCTCTATAATATGTAAAGAAATTAGCAATTTTATGGTAAAGAATATTTTGTAAAAATAAGGAAATAATTTATAGATGGATATAATCATCATGTGTTAAATAATATTAATATTCATACGTAAAGTGCAATATGACACCGACATGAAAATAACATCAATTTCAGCTTTACCTATTTAACACACTATGGAGAACACCACCCAATTTGTTTCATCTCCGAATACTTTAATACAATCTACTCATAAAGCTTTTCGGTATCCACTTGGAAGTTTTTAATATAAACTGAAAAACCGGCATTATGTTTAACGATATGGAGATTAGTCTATTTTTTAACAGATAAAAACCGTGTATACTTTTCAATAAAAGAAAGGATATTATAAATTTTATGTATTATATTTTTAATAAAATTGAATATAATTTGAATTTTATTTAAATTTTGTGCTACATTTGTGATGTGGAAAAATACTTAGGTTATGGCAAATAAACTCCCCTATTTGTGCCCAAGTTGCGGCGGGCAACTTAAAGTTATAGGCCTACAATGCAATAGGTGTGAAACACAGGTATCCGGGGTTTTCGATTTACCCGTGCTTGCTCGTTTAAGTACAGATGATCATAAATTTATAGTCGATTTTGTAAAAAGCGGAGGGAATATAAAAGACATGGTACGGCAATTGGGTTTAAGTTATCCTACCGTGCGGAATATGCTGGACGAGATAATTTTAAAAATAAAAAATTATGAACAAGACTAAGCCTGCCGTAATAAATTATTTAGTTAATCCGTTCCGTTATATCGCCGGAAATAAATCACTGTTAATAGGATTTTTATCACTTATCGTACTATCGATAGTTGCCTATTTTAGCAACAGTTACTTTAGCGGGGCTATTGGGGCGCAATACGGTGGAGCTTATCAGCACAATCCATACATAGTTCATGTTGCTCAAATATTTGCGGGCTGGTTATCTCTTTGCTTTGTAATGTATGCAATGGCCTTTGTAATGTCAAAATCAAAAATCAGGTTTATCGACTTTGCCGGAACATTGGCCATATCCAAAGCTCCGTTATTGGGTTTTGCCTTGTTTGGATTTATCCCGGCTGTTCATTTGAATGTTGATTTCCAGAATGATTATGGAACCTTAAATACCTTGGTAGAAAACATGATGGAAAACATAACTCCGGCGATACCCATCATAATTATATCTTTAGTATTCCCGATATGGTCGATTATCTTGATGTACAATGCTTATTCAACCTGTTCCAATTTAAAAGGGGCGAAGGCAGGTATAAGTTTCGTAGCGGCATTAGTTATTGTTATGATTTTTTCGCGGTTTACGGATCAATGGATTTTATTATTAATATGTTGATATTTATAAGTTTATTTATATGATTTGAATTAACATCTAAAAATTTATTTATGAGAAATTTAATTAAAATTATACTTCTAACAAGTATTTTAACAGGCTTATTATCTTGCGGTAGTAAAGCCGATGAGTCCATTATTGGCCAGTGGAAAGGAGCTATACAGGTTTCGGGACTTAGCTTGAATCTTGTTTTCGATTTTAAAAAGGCGGATGGCAAACTAACCGCCAATTTTTACAGTATTGATCAAACAAACAAAAAGATAGAGGCATCGAATGTCAAATTTAAAAACGACTCTATCAAAGTCGAAATCTTCAGGCTGGGGGCTATTTACCAAGGGGCTTTAACCGATTCAATGATTGTTGGCGTATTTACCCAAATGGGTAATCAGATGGCCCTTGACCTGAAAAAAATTACAACAGAAGAATTTAATAGCTATGTTAATGAATCCGGAGATGATGGAGAAAAATTATACACTTCGTCGGATGTAACGTTTGAAAATGCAAAAGCGGGGATTAGCTTGGCCGGTACAATTACCGTACCCAAAGAGGGATCGAATTTTCCGGCGGTAGTATTGGTTTCCGGTTCGGGTGCGCAAAACCGCGATGAAGAAATGATGGGACAAAAGCCTTTTAAACGGATTGCCGATTATCTGTCGAACAGGGGAATTGCTGTGTTACGTTATGACGATAGGGGAATTGATCATTCGGGGGGTAATTTTGCCACGGCAACAACCCACGATTTTTTAGAGGATGCAATTGCCGCAACAGAGTTTTTAAAAGCCTATGATAATATAGATAAAAACAAGATAGGCATAATAGGGCATAGCGAAGGGGCCTTAATATCGATGATGGCCGCGGCGGAAAATAAGGTGAGTTTTATTGTGGCTCTTGCCGGGCCAACGATAACAGGCGAAGATTTGCTGCTTTTACAGGCTTGGGAAATAGGAAAGGCCAGCGGTAACAACGAGGCTGCCCTAAATGCCGCCCGGACATTAAATTCGGCAATTTATACCATACTGAAAAAGGAGCCTGATAACAAGAAAGCCAAATTAGATATGATAGCCACCATTAAACACTATGCCCCGAATGATGAAATGAAAAAAGATGCGGTTGCCGAAAAAATGGCAAATACCGTGCTGAATCCCTGGTTCCGCACGTTTATTACGCTTGACCCTGCCGGTTATATCCAGAAAATAAAATGTCCGACACTATTTTTATTCGGCGAAAAAGATTTACAAGTCCCTGTTTCCGAGAATAAGCAAATGCTGTATAAATTATTCAATAACAACATACCCGCTAATATTAGCTTAAGTACTGTTGCCGATGTTAATCATCTTTTCCAGAAAGCGGAAAAAGGACTGCCCAATGAATATGCCAACCGCGAAAATCCGGTAATGAACAACGAGACATTACAGAAAATATATGATTGGATGAAAGAGAGTATGCTTTAATTAACCGTGAATGTTAATGTAAGTGATAGCCTCTTAGCCATAATAATATAAATATATAAAGCTAAACATGTAATATAATAGCTTGCACATATTTTTAATTTGCATAAATAAGCATCATAATAATGTGCGCAAGCCTATTTGTTTTGGGTTACCATGATGTAATCAAAATAATTACCGGCTTCCAGAGTAATTTGTACATTTCTTTTGTTGCCGGTGTTATTTTTCTCTACGGATATCAATATAGTATTTTTATCCTTTTTTTCAACTGAAAACCAATCTTCCTGAATAATATCCTTTTTACCGCCTATAGGGATTATGATGCCTGAATAACTTATGGTTGCAAACCACCACCAATCTCCTTTTGTTTTAACAATTGCCGAATTTTTTTCATTTGTGAAATTTACCGATTTATTTGATAATCCTATTAAATCAGGACCAAATCCATCTTTATTGTCATTATTATCATTATTGTCGTTGCATGAAAATAACGTGAACGTGAAGAGGAAAATAAAAAATGCAGAAAAAAATATAGATTTCATAATTTTATAATAATTTGTTTATATTTATAAAAATAATATTTTTAATTAAAATAGGAGAAAAGATATGGAAAAATTATTTTAAAAAATTGTAGCAATTGTTTTTTGCTTTGGCTTAATCATCTCTTGTAAACAAGATGGCGAACTAAGTAGTTCTGAAGAATATAATGATGGATTAACATTTACTTATGAGGAATTGTTATGTATTAATGATGATTTATTAAAACCTTTGTCCGAAAAAGATGTATTGGATATGGTTAGGAATTATAGTCAATACATAACACAATCAATCACTGCAAAGTTGGGTGTAAGTACTGATTTTGTTATAGAAGATAAATATTATAAAATTATTCCATTTTCAGAGAGTATATCGAAAAGCAACTATCGACTAGAAGGAGATAGTATACAAATTTATAAAGTAGCTATATCAAATATGAATGAAAAAGGGTTTTCTTTAGTATCGGCAGATGAACGTTTCCCTTGTGTAATTACTTATATTCCTAATGGCGAATTAAGCGATACAATCGAGAATAGAGCGTTTGCTTGTATGTTGGATATCTCATAAAGCGTTAGAAAGAAAAGCAGTACATTATAATACAATAATTGATTCGCTAAAAGAAGCTACGATTAATAAAATATGTAAAGCCGAAAACATATCAAAGACAGAATATTACAAGGGAAATTTTGCTGAAAATATAACGATACAATTTATTTAAAGAAAAATATAGATGCAAACACAAAAGCCTCTTTTTACCCTATAGGCTATCTTTGGAGAATTTATAATCCGTTGTTAACAACTACATGGGAGCAAGAATATCCTTATAATGCGCAAATAAATTATATTTGTGGTGATGAACGAGCTCCTGCAGGCTATGTAGCGATTGCTACAGGACAAATATTAACCTATTATAAACAACAACCTATAAATAACCCTAATGCCTATAATTATGAATTATTTTGTAATTATACGAGTGTTCCTTCCTGGGATGTTCAGGCTGTAAATGAAGTTGCTCGATTTATTAAAGATATTGGTATCGACGCCAATATGGAATACGGTTGCTATGTAAGCGGCGCGAATTCCGCTTATACGGTTGAAAATGTTATCAAAAATAAATATGGGTTAGGCACAAGCTTGCTATCGCCAATGTATCATCCCTTGGATTTTCTAGGTGCATTTGTAAATGATAGAGTTATATATGCGAGAGGGCAGGATCCTAATTATGGCGGACATGCTTGGGTTATAGATGGCGGGTATGGACATGGGGGAGATCCAGCAATTCATTTAAGTCCTCTAAATTATTCTGTGCACTGTAATTTTGGTTGGAACGGTATAAGCGATGGTTGGTTTTTGATGGCAACCAGCGCTGTAAATACAGGTTATGTAGGAAGCGGTTCAATTACTGTAGCAGGTTATAATTTTCAGGGCTTAGAGGGATGGGTGATTTCTAAATAAATCTCTGTTCAATTTTATAAACATACAAAAAACCACATTTATAAATTTCATTATCAGTATGATAATATAAGCTATATAAGTAAAAATACGCCGACCATTTAGTCAGGCGTATTTTTATTTTGCCGGGGTATATTATTTCGTACTGCCAGTGCCTACTTGTTCAATTTTTATGCGGTTTTCGTTGGCATAGCTTTTAATTGCTTTATTTTGTTTTATATAGTCGATCAAAGCATTGGCCGATGTTATTTTAAGCGAAACGCCGGGATCGGCATGTTCAAATTGGTATTTTGTATAAATGTAGCTGTTCATTCCCACAGCATAAGTCCGTTTCATATCGAGCGGTTTTCCGTTCTTGTCTTTCAGGTCAATGCTAAGCGTTTCGCCGCTACCGCGCTTAACCGTGGCGGTGTACAACATGCCGGAGATCAGCAGGTCGGGACTGGAGTTACCTCTTGTGCGGCGTAAAGTCGACTCGATTAAAGCTTTTATTTCGGCGCCGGTCATGTTTATTTTGATTACCTCGTTCCCGAATGGGTCGAGCGAGTAAACATCATTGATGGTAATATCACCCGCCTCGATTTTAGGAACACGCACGCCGCCTGCATTTTGCATGGCAATATCTAAACCAAGCCCTTCAGTAAGGGCATCTGTCATAAATGATCCTAGAGCTTCTTTGCCTTTAATGGCGTTTGTAAGCTGTCCGATAACTACACTGCCCGGATCGTTGGTCTTATATTTGTCAATCAGCTTTTGGATACTAGGGTCGGTATCTGTTACTTTACTCAAGTCGATTAATTTGTTGCTTTTACTTATAACTTTGCCGTTTTTTACAATAATGGTGGTTTGCCCGAGGTATTTTAACCACGATTCGCTTTGCGTAATTAAAACGCTGTTTACAATCATGCCTGTATCAATTCGGGTGTGCGAGTGTCCGCCAAGTATAACATCAAGCTCGGGCATTGCTTCGGCCAGCCTGATATCCTGCTCGATACCGATATGCGTCAAACCGATAAATACATTACAATCCTTTCGTAAACATTTATATTCCTGTAATTTTTCCACAGGGTCGTAAAAACTAATGCCCTTTACCCTGTCGGGATGCGTACTGGGCGTTCCTCCTGAACCGACTTCTACTGCCGAAATTACGGTCATTTTAATTCCACCGACATCAAAAGTCATATACGGTTTAAATTCGGGGAGTTGCGATAATGCAGGTTCTGTAATTTCGGCATTAGCCAGTAAAAAAGGAAAATCGGCATCCTTAAGCCGAGAAGCAAGCATGTCCTGCCCATAATCAAACTCATGATTGCCGAAAGTACCCAGTTGATAACCGACACGGTTCATTATATCAATGATAGGATAGCCTTTTTCGGGATATTGGTCGATTAAAGGATTACCAGAAAACATGTCGCCGGCGTTGAATAAAAAAACGTGTTTATGCTCGGCCTTTGCCTTTTTCAGATAAGCCGATACTTTAGGGAAATTATCAATTCGCCCGTGCATATCGTTAGTTGTGAAGATGATTATTTCGGCATCTTTTTTCCCTCGACCTGAACACGCGGCAAAACAAATTATCAATAAAGCTAATAGTAGATTTTTTTTCATTTTTAACAATTTAAATAAATTTTTAATGTGCTGATTGATTGCTGATTGTATAATGTGCTGACAAAGGTACAAACAAATAAGCGAATTAATGTAATAGCAAAGATTATATTACTCACAATTAATATATTAGTGTATTGTCTCATTAGCATATCAACATATTTTCTAATTAGTTGGTTTTTTGTTTCCTGAAAAACAAGCGGTTTCCTTCATATAGGGCACCATCAAGTGCAACAATATTGCCGTAGGCATCTAGTACTTCGGCTTTCCCTGCCTTAACATCGTCTAAGGCTGTGGCGTTGTACATGCGTAAAGCATCGGTTACGGTTGCACCCTCGAACAGGATAATTTCCTTTTCGTTTACAAATAGTTTCATAATTTTGTTTTTTATTGCGAATGTAAGGATAATTTGGTGAAGTGTGATATGAATACAGCATATTGTGTACGGCGATTGTAAATATCGCATATTACACTTCACATATCCAATTAAAAAAGCTCCTGGTTTATAAAATTGCCGCACGGGATAGTTTGAAAATTCATTACATTTGATAAACGTAAAGCATAAGGACTCGACTTATTTGGTTTTTGAGTTTACATACACTTGCCATAATTGCATGAATTCCATTGAAAATATGAAGCAATACGAAACTTCGGAAGCTGTTGACAAAGTCATTGGCATTGCTTTGGAAAATCCCGAAGCTGAAAAACAATTCAGGGAAATTTTCAAGCCCGGATTTTTGATTAAAAACTATCCTGCCAGCACGTTATTTCGTTTAACAAATACTTTTCCGCAAGCTTATTATATTAAAAATAATTCTATAATAACATTATCAGGGCAATTACCCTGTGGTTATGTATTTATACTCGGCGCGGGATGGTTTTGTGCATAGGATAGCAAGAGGCAGTTAGTATCGCCATACTTTTTGACAGTGCAATTTTGTGGATATAAAAAGAATAAGCATATTTGCGAAACCC
>JAISFN010000138.1 GCA_031263585.1 Prevotellaceae bacterium
TCAGCATCTGTCACCGTGTGATGATTAGCATCGTCATCTAATTCTGCAAGCCTGCTTGGAATAAACGGCTTATTGATTAGGTCATTATAGTTGCCGGTATTGGCAGCCGTAGAAATATTAGGGCGGTCAGAAAGGTCATTGTAGCTGCCCGAGAAATTGCTTTTCCCATTCCAAACGGCTTTCTCTTCATCGCTCACAGTCCTGCTATACCCATCCTGTTGCAGTTGATTCAAGTGCGTAGGGATAGTAGGCTTATCCTCTAAGTCGATATATTTGCCCGAAAACGCGCTTTTACTATTCCATGCCATCTTTTCCAATTCTGTCACTGTGAGGTGATTATAGTCTTCTTGTAAGTCCCGTAACATGGCAGGGATAGTAGGTTTATCCGGTAGGTCGCTATAGTAACCTGAAAAATTACTTTTATTATTCCATGCCATTTTTTCAGCATCGCTTACTGTTCGGTAATACTCATTCTGCGTAAGTTCAGATAACGCTAATGGAATAGCCGGTTTATTTTGCAAATCATTGTAGTCGCCGCTGGTTGCTATCGGCTTCAAATCCGGCTTGTTAGTTAAATCTGGATAATCACCCGAAAAAGAATTGACTTGTGCAGTTGCATTCCATTTGTCGCGCTCGGCTTTTGTAACAGTGGTATAGTATAATTCATCTTGTTCTAAATCCTGCAGGCGTGTTGGAATAATGGGTCTGTTACTCAGATCATTATAATCACCACTGATTGCTACCACCTTCAAATTATCAGATGCTGCGTCCCATTTTTCCCGCTCGGCCCGACTTATCGTTGTGTAATAATTTTGGTCTTGCTCCAAGTCTTGCAAGCGCGTGGGAATGGTCGGCTTGCTGGTCAGGTCTTCGTAGTTACCGGTTGTCGCCACTGTTTGTAAATTTGGCTTGTCTTGCAAGTCGTTGTAGCTGCCGGAAAAGGCGTTGGCGTCGGCCGCTGCATTCCATTTTTCCCGCTCAGCCCGACTTATCGTTGTGTAGTAATTTTGGTCTTGCTCCAAGTCTTGCAAGCGTGTGGGTATAGTAGGTTTGTTGGTCAGGTCTCCATAGTTGCCGGTTGTCGCCACTGTCTGTAAATTTGGTTTATCTTGCAAATCGTTGTAGCTGCCGGAAAAGGCGTTGGCGTCAGCCGCTGCATTCCATTTTTCCCGTTCAGAGCGACTTACTGTTGTATAATAATTTTGGTCTTGTTCCAAGTCCTGTAGGCGCGTAGGAATAAATGGTTTGTTGGTTAAATCATCGTAGTTGCCGGAAAAATTTGCTCCGGTAGCAGCGCTATTCCAATATTCTTTTTCCACATTACTTACTGTATGATACTGGTCAGATTGTATGAGATCCGAAAGCGCAGTAGGAATAACCGGTTTATTCAATAAGTCATTATAATTACCTGTAGTTGCGACGACGGATAGATTGGGAAGTTCTACTGTTTGTGGGGGCGCCAAATATTCCCATTTCACGCCATCCCAATAGTAAAATCCGGAATCGCGGTCTGTTTGATAAACAAGCAAACCTGTACTTTGTGCGTTGGTTTGTATGTACATGCGTTGTACATACGTCATTCGGGGAACTAATACGCCTTTATTTTGCGATTGCACATCTAAAATAGCGGCAGCATTGGGGGTAAATTCTTTATCTCCGATAGACACACCTTGTCCGAAGGACAGATTAGAATACGCTATAAAAGCAAGCATAAACCATAAATATAATTTCGTTTTCATATCAATTATTTTTTATTATCAAATTCAAAACAAGTTGTCAAATCGGGTTTTAAAACTACTCTTGCATCAAACAGCTTTCCTGCTTTTGATGTGAATCCTTTAATCACCGGTGTTTTTTCTTTTTCAATTAATGCAATAAGCTGTGCGTCGGTAAGTTTTTTTTGAGCTACCGACCGCCACGCGACAAAGGCACATTCCTTATTACATCCAATTCCCTTTTCGAATAATCGTAAATGCTGCTTTTTGCATTTGGGGCACAATGGCATCAGTTCCTGCATTACCTGTTTTTGGCTTTTTATGCTTACCTGCACAGTGGAAAGTTCTGAAGTAAGTTGTTTGGCAAATTCCTCAATGCCGCAGATAAACTTATCATAGCTTAAACTTCCCTTCTGTACGTCTAAAAGTTGTTTCTCCCAATTGCCGGTTAGCGTAGCACTACCAATCGCTTTTTCCTTAATAATGTCGTAAGTGGCAAGCGCTTTTCCGGTCGGTATTAATTTTTTCTTTTCACGGATAATATACAGCTTGTCCAACAAATTTGATATAATAGCATCCCTTGTTGCCGGCGTACCAATGCCACAATCTTTCATTGCCTCCCGCTCGTGTTCATCGGTGCATTCTTTCCCGGCGGTTTCCATATAACCAAGCAACGTCGCATCAGTAAATAATGGTGATGGTTTTGTCTTTCCCTCTTTCATTTCAATTCCCCTGTTTGGCAAATTTTCTCCGGCTAACAGGACAGGCAAATTAACATCTTCCCCCTCGGTTTCAGACGCCTCATTTTCTTCATCGTTTTCTTCTCTTTCTTTAGCGGATAATTTTATGACTTCCCGCCATCCGGCCTGTTTGATAACAACGCCTTTTGCGTTGAAATCATAATCCCCGGCCGTAATTACGGCACTGGTGACATCTTTTATGCATTTCTCATGAAACGCCTCAAAAAGCCGGCAAACAACCATTGTGTAAATAGTACACTCCGCTTTGGTTAATTTTTCCGAATCAGGGATGTTCTCTGTCGGCAACAAGCCGTGATGATCCGTTACCTTACTTGCATTGACGCAATTTTTAGACAATGCCGGATTGGCATCATAAAAAGACGTGTTTAGGTTAGGAATCTTAAACGTTTTGCATTGTTTGATAAGATTGGGAACCGTTGCAAAAACATCGTCCGGAATGTAACAGGAGCCGGTGCGGGGATAACTCAGGTATTTATTCTCGTACAGCGATTGACAAATTTTAAGCGTTACATCCGGTGTTATTCCATACTTTTTGCTGGCTGCTTTTTGCAGCCCGGTCAAGTCATACAGCAAGGGCGGCGCCTCTTTTTTCTCTTTCGTTTCAACCGTTTTTACCAAAACTTCTGGTAAATTCGTAATGCTATCCCTGATAGCTTCTGATTTTGCTTTAAAATTTGCACCATATTTTGCTTTAAACGCAATGCCGTTTTTTTCTGTTTCCAGGAATACAGACCAAAATGGTTCAGATATAAAATTTTTATTGTCCAGGTAGCGTTTGCAGATTACCGCTAAGGTGGGGGTTTGCACCCGGCCGAGCGAAAACACTTCGCCATTATTCACGGCAAGCGTAAGCGCCCTGGTCGCATTCACTCCAACCAGCCAATCCGATTCGCTGCGGGCTTTGGCTGCAAAATACAGGTTGTCGAACTCCCTGCCGGATTTTAGATTACTAAATCCTTTTTTAATGGCTTCATCGGTCAGGGAACTTATCCATAAGCGGCGGAATGGCTTTTTGCATCCCAAATAGCAATAGAGATAGCGAAAAATCAATTCCCCTTCCCGCCCAGCATCTGTGGCAACAACAATTTCATCCGCTTCGTTGAAAAGCGTTTTGATCACATTTACTTGCTTGGCCACGTCAGGTTTGGGCTGTAAAATAAAGTCACCCGACAAGGGTAACGGATCGTTCGCCCATTTACTGGTCGCTGTTTTATGCGCCAACTCGACAAGATGCCCGTATGCCCACGTCACTTTGTAGCCATTACCCTCCATATAACCGTCGCGCCCGGAAGCGGCGCCGATGACCCTGGCTATGTCCTTTCCCATACTGGGTTTTTCCGCTATTACTGCTTTCATGATATTTTATTTAATGTATTATAATTTCTGTTATTCCTCTATTTCTTCAATTGTAAAATTGAGCGTTAAAGCATGAATGTTTTCAAAAGAGTCATAAAAGGTCAATTCAAGCTGGTGTTGCTGCCCGGATATGGGCGTAAAATAAAATCGAAAAGGTTTTCTATACACTTGGTACGCATCGTTCGGAATAAATACAATGCCTGTTTCGTCCACCAGCGTCCCTTTGCCGGTATATTGGAAGTAACGCATAAAATACTTTGTGCTGTCGTAGTGGCCATCCTTACTGCTTTTGATTTCAAGACGCAATTCTACAGGTTCATTTATAGCCACTGTAGTGTAATATGGCAATACAGAAACTTCAAAATCAAAATTTGTTCGTATAGACAACTCATCATTACAAGCAGTCGCAGTAAGTAGTAACAATGATAGGTATGTATATTTTTTCCACATAATATTTAGTCTAAAATAAATTTAATACCGAGTCCAATTTGTGTGTGAAGCATAGAAACGTTGGAACCGCCGTAAAGGCGTTCTTTCGCAAAAAGGAGTAAAACATATTTATCGTCCAGGTAATATTCCGTTTCTAAAGCAATGGCGCCACCATATATCCAAGCGCCTTGATTTTGATTGTTAATTACAGCACCGGTTGACAAGCGCTTTTCATTCAAATTAACCGCTTCATATCCTGTGCCAATGTGTATGCC
>JAISFN010000153.1 GCA_031263585.1 Prevotellaceae bacterium
CACCGGAAGAATGAGTTGAAACAACTTTACATATGGATTTTCTGTTTTCATAGACTACAAAGATAAACTTTTCCATTTTTTAACCTATAGTACAAACACAGGATTTTGCAGGTGAGCCATTGCCACCTCAGTTTTTGAAGGCCAAAACGAAATAAATTTACCGGATAATTTTTTCCCGACACTTTTTCAAGAATACATTGACAAACAATACGAACTAAGAATATTTTATTTGAAGCATCAGTTTTATCCAATGGCTATCTTTTCTCAGGCAAATGAGAAAACCAGAATAGATTTTCGGCATTATGACCGGGAAAAACCTAACAGAACAGTACCTTATATACTTCCCGAAGCAATTGAGGATAAATTATTGCAATTTATGAATGAGTTGAAACTTGCAAGCGGCTCGATAGACATGCTCGTCGACCAACAGTATAATTACTATTTTTTGGAAGTTAACCCTATAGGGCAATTTTCCCAAGTATCCTTGCCATGCAATTATTATTTGGAAAAGAAAATAGCGGAATATTTAATAACCGAATAAATACGAAAATATGATTTCTCAAAATAAACTTCCATTAAATTACTCCAATTGGATTATAAAACCCAATGGCAGGGAGGCATTCTATATTAGAATTGACAAGTTCAACGGATCATCTCTGCCTTTTAAGTTTTATAAACCAATAAGAGCTTCTTTTAAGTTTATTCATATTAAAAATGAAGAATAAACCATTCATCCCTTTTGCCTGTTGTATTCCGGTTAGCGGCTACAATCGTTCAATAATTTATGATTTAAACAGGCAATCATACAGTTATATCCCGAATGAATTGGCGTCGATTTTAAAAGAACAATTCGGCAAAAATGTATTGGAGTTGGTGGAAAGCTATCCTCGAAAGGATAGGGAAATTCTTATCGAGTACTTTGAATTTTTAGAAGAAAATGAATACATAATATATGTCGATGACGATAATAAGGATCTATTTCCGCCATTATCGACGGAATGGGATTATCATGGCTCGATAAGCAATGCAATACTTGATATCGAGGACGAAAATTATGATATTCGAGATATTTTGAAACAATTGTGCGAACTTGGCTGCGAATACATCCAGCTTAGACTGAAAACGGAAGCTTTTGATTATCTGGCTCGTATTTTAGATTGGATAGGGAATGGTACAACTATTATTTCAATTGAATTGTTTATACCCTACCATCAAAACATAAGCTCCACATTAAATTCCATAACGGCCAACCATCGAGTGTATAACGTGTATGTTTATAATGCTCCCGAATTTCAACTATCAACCATTGAAAATAGGGCATGGGGCAATGTGATAATGCTAAATCAAAATTTGCAGGACAAACCCGTCCAAGAGATTTCTTATTTCACGGTAAATGTTAAATTATACACTGAATCATTACATTACAATAACTACTTAAACCGCAAGCTTTATATCGATTGTTTTGGAAATATGAAAAACGCGCCCGAGCAGTTATGCGATTTTGGAAATGTTATGAAGGACAAACTTGAAGACGTTGTTAAATCCGAGCAATTCCAGCGATTATGGCATTCTAAAAAAGACGATATCGAAATATGTAAAGATTGCGAATATAGGTATATGTGCGTTGATAGCAGGATACCCCGCAACCTGAACGATATTTGGATACATAGGGAACCTTGTGCATACAATCCGTATATAGCGAAGTGGAACCATAAAGAAGGATTTGTCGAGGCGGAACAATGCGGATATTTTTCCAGTAAAGGATTCATCCCCGATGCCGGAATAATTGGTAAAATTCTTAATCAGGGATGAGCGCCTTTCCTCCTTTATACCCGATGCCATGGATTGCCGCCTCACGCGCCCGGTATGGGGATAAAGTATTATTTTGATTTTTTTTTGAAAAAAAAGTGTTTTTTTATTTGTATGTGTTGAAAATATTATTTAACCTTGAAGCGGAATGATAAAAGTTTAGCGAGCTTTTGTTGTTTAGTTGTTTTGTAAAAAACAATACCAAGCAAACGGAATATTAATTTAAAAAACAGAATGACGCCTAAAAATTACCAACCACCAAAATCTCCCCGTAATAAGGTACGGACCGAGATAGCTAAGCATTAACAAATGGATGCTTACTCGCTGCTACCCGCCGAAAGCGGAGTTTAAACATACTTGTTTGAATACAAACATTTATATAAAATAAAAATTATATTTAACAACTGCCTGAAAATATAAAAACAGGCAAGATTAAAATTTATTATTATGAAGTCAATAAAAGATTTTCAAAAGGAAAATGTGGAACAAGTTCCATTGAATGATATCTTAGGAGGTGCGACAGATTATGTGGTTACAGGGGACGGTACTAATTTCAAGGATATTTGGGATACGTCAACAGGATATGATGATCGTGATCTATACGCTCCTGACTGTTGATAAGCCATTTCGATTATTGTCGGAAATTTGTTTAATTGAGAGGCTGTTTATACAGCAGCCTCTTTAAAAGATCTGTTAAATTATGAAAACAATAAAACTGATCGTTCTATTAATACTACTGCCTAATTGATTTAAGGGATAATGTCGGCGGCTATTTGAAAAACACGTATTTAACATTATCGTATTTCATAGATACCGCGTTTTATGATTATACCGTATACAAAGTATCCGAGGAATCGAAAGAGAATGCCGCCCCTGCATTGATTTCCAATGATATAAAAATGTTTTACGGAAAAGAAAAGCAAGAAGAACGAAAGAGAACAGTTGATATATACAAGAATATGAGGAATGGCGAATTGATGAGGCTCGATACGCTGATGCCAATGCGTTATAAAAACGAGAAACCCAAATATTTTTTCAACGGGGAAATCTATGTATTGACAAATCATTCAACATGTTCAGCTTCAATCGAATTTTGTAGCCCAAAAAAAATACGATAGGGGACTTATTGCCGGCTCTTCTCCCGGGGGTTATTCGAGAATCACGGGAGGACCGACAACCTTTGTTGAAATTAATATTACAGATGTTTTTCCGATGAAGGTTCCCTATACGATAATAGGTTCATCGGGTAATTACGAGTATATCATTCCAGATATCAAGATAGAACAGGAATTGGAAGAATGGCTCGAAAATAAGGATAATACGCTTGAGAAATTAATGAAAATAATAACCAATTGATTTATAATAATATTCATTCGAGCCATATTGTAAATGAATAATTTTCCCCTCTACACCCAGCTTGACGCCATGGATTGCGGACCTACGTGCTTGCGCATGATAGCCAAGTATTACGGCAAGAATTATAGTTTAGACAGGCTTCGGGGGAGCTCTCACATTAGCCGCGAGGGGGTATCGCTGCTGGGCATAAGCGACGCCGCCGAGAGCATCGGTTTTAAAAGCATGGGTGTGCGCATCAGTTTCGGGCAGCTGTGCGAGGC
>JAISFN010000005.1 GCA_031263585.1 Prevotellaceae bacterium
ATAATTAAAAAATAAATGAACATGAACACAGCTTATTACGATACAAAGCCCGCCATTTTCGAGCCCGTTGGCGACGGTTCTTACCGCTATCGGTGGGACATTAAAGAGGTAGAAGTTCCCGCAATGGAAGGCGAAGCCTCCCGCACACAATGGGAATGTAAAGAAGTGACCGTGTGGTCAACCGTCACCCGTGAGAAAATCACGTCAGCGGTTATCGCTGCACTCTGGGATAGCGACTACGAAGCCAAGTTGCTCAACGACTACAACGCTGCCAAAGAGGGCATCTTTGGCGAAGGCGGGCAAAAGTACATTGACCGCTACACGGCGTTCCTTGGCGAGCGCAAAGCCATTAAGGAACAAGTCGCCACCGATTGTGAAACATTAAATATAAAATAGTTATGTACACAAAACTTCTCAACTTTTTAAAGGTCAACTTCGATAAGGTTCTGCACTTCACCGCCGGCATGCTTATCATGCTCGTTGTGTCAATCTTTTTCCCGCTATGGGTTGCGCTCCTTGCCGTCTGCGTGGCGGCGCTCGCAAAAGAAACGCGCGACCAAATCGTGTATCGAGGCTTCGACTGGCGTGACTTAGTCGTAACGGTAGCCGGCGGGCTGCTTGCGTGGATATGTTTACTGCTTAATTAAGGAAATCCGCACATGATAATAAATTTCGACACCACACAACTTGATATACCGGTAAACGATGACAGTTACCGGTACCGGGCAATAAAGGGCGAACACGGCTTGACACTTTATTACTCGCTTCCTCAACATATCGAAATTCCCATCGGGGCTTGGTGTGAATTTCAGGGCGAGGTTTATACGCTCGAAAGGCCCGAGAATTTCAAAAAGAACGGCACGCGGAATTTCGAGTACACACTCATTATGGAATCGCCCCAAGCGAAACTAAGAAAGTATAAATTCAGGGATACCAGCTCACAGAAATTGAAGTTTAGCCTTACGGCGAAACCGAATGAGCATTTAAAAATGCTTGTGGACAACCTCAACCAACGTGAGCAGGGATGGCAGGCCGGCGAATGCGTGGAAGCGGTCGAAAAGGTTATTTCTTACAGTCACAATTTTTGTTTAGATGCCTTGTCGCAGATAGCAGAGGCGTTTGAAACCGAATACGAAATTGTGGGGAAAACAATACACCTGCATAAGGTCGAGCACAACAAGGATAATCCACTCCCTCTCTCTTACGGACGTGGGAACGGATTTCGTCCTGGCCTGGGCCGTTCGAATTATAATAACTCCAAGCCTGTTGAAATTCTTTTTGTACAAGGCGGGGAACGGAATATTGACACCAGTAAATACGGAAGCCCAGAATTATTATTGCCGAAAAACCAAACGCTCGAATACGAGGGACGAACATACATTTCCGACGAAAACGGGTTTTCAATCCGGCGTGCTGACAAAGAACTGAAATCACACGAAGAGGACAGCCTTGATTGTTCGCACATATACCCGAGCCGGGTCGGAACGATAAGCGCCGTTGAAGTGATGGACGACGAAAAACATTTTTACGATTTCATTGATGACGGTATCCCCGCCAATTTAGATTTTGAGGCGTGCCTGATTGAGGGCGAAACAATGACCGTAATATTTCAATCGGGAATATTAACCGGAAAAGAATTTGAGGTGAACTACAAACACGCCGAAAGACGCTTTGAAATCGTCCCGCAGGAGTTGGACGGGCGCACGATGCCGGACAATGTTTTTAAGCCCGCAGTCGGCGACACCTATGCGGTATTCGGGATGATGATGCCTGACGCTTATATTTGCGACAACGAAACTGAAAGCGGCGCAAGTTGGGATATGTTCCGGGAAGCCGCAAAATATCTCTACGAAAACGAAGAACAAAAATTCTCGTTCACCGGTGAACTCGACGGTATTTGGGCAAAAAAGGACTGGTTAAATATCGGCGGGCGCATAGTGCTGGGCGGATATATAATGTTTAGCGATACACAATTCCAACAGGAGGGAATACCTATCCGTATCATAGGGATAAAAGACTATATCAATGACCCCTACAAGCCGACTATTGAATTATCAAATGCGCCCGTCGGAAGTTCATTCAGTAACACGTTGCGGAAGATAGACGGCAACGAGGTGGTGGCGGATGACCTGCACCGCGCGGCCCTACAGTTTACCAAGCGGCGTTTCCGTGATGCACAGGAAACAGCTAAGATGTTGCAGGGTGCTATGCTCACTAACTTCACAAACAGCATAAGCCCTCTAACCGTGCAAACCATGCAGCTTCTGGCCGGTGATGAAAGCCTGCAATTCCGGTTTGTGGACAGGATACCCGAAGACGATGCCGACACCCCGCAGCGCATCACACACGAAGTTACATACGGAACGGATAAAGTTCTACATTCCATATTCCACGATTTGACATCTGGCGTGCTGCAACACATGACCGCCGGCATAACGGATATAAAGAACGTCCACGCGCCAACGGAGTACAAATACTGGACACTGCCCCAATTTGACAGCCCGCCGCTCGCAGAGGCGGAAAAAAAATACTACCTATATGCCAAGTGCAGCAAAGGCGACACTACCGGTGTGTTTG
Organism: Prevotellaceae bacterium; assembly: GCA_031263585.1. GTDB lineage: Bacteria > Bacteroidota > Bacteroidia > Bacteroidales > UBA932 > JAISFN01. Next base: position 2,578 of record JAISFN010000005.1, read on the forward strand.
TGTTGAGCGAAACCGCTATCGGTATGGAAGCCGTTGCCGAGTACTACCATTTTCTCGTGGCTATGGTAAACAGCGAGCACGACGGCGAGCGAAGCGTAGTAACGTTGTATGGATTTAGCGAAATACTGCCGGGCCGCATCACCACCGACCGCATCGTTTCTTCGGACGGCAAAACCTACTTTGATTTGATAAATAACGAGGTGGGTGGACGTTTATACTTTAAAGATGGGCTTGTGAGCGGCGACATAGGCATAGGCAATGAAAATGGTATCAACGCCGGGATGAGCGGTGCGGGAAACACCGATACCGACATTCGGATGTGGGCGGGTGCAACAAAAGAAGATAAAGAAAGTGCGCCGTTTAGAATAACGCATGGTGGCTCGCTACAAGCAACCAAGGGAACGATTGGAAATGCTAAGATAGAGAATGGGGATTTAGTTTTGGACGGAGACGATTCTAATATCATTATAACAAATAGAAAGGTGACAGACATTAATGTGAACGATGTTTTATTAAAATCACCTGTCTATGAACAATATATAATCAATCTAAACTCACAGCGAACAGCAAATTATGCTGCAGGGCCAGTTTTAAAAGGACGTATTGGACAAACGATAATTGACATTCTCTCTGTTTCGACAGGAGGCATCTACAAGATATTCCCGAATATAGTACTGCAAGAACATTATAAAAAAGAGGCAATGGCTCTTATTTCACATGGTAGAATATACATGCGATTGGTTATTCGTGATGCAAATGGCACGATACTCTATAGCATTGCCGAAAAAGTAATAGCCGCATTGACAGACAGCGGATATGGAGGTGTAACTGCGGGACAGAGTGTTGAAACTACAACAAATTATGATATTATCTCAGGGGTAATTTCTGGTAGTTTTCTTTTCAATATGCCATCAAACAGTAAAATATCACTTATAATTGAAGGCAACAATGGAACTTACACAGAGAATGGAGTTACTTATAAAAACTCAATAACATACGATGTGCGGGCGCTGGAGTATTATAACGTATCGGGCGGGGCCTTATACACATTAAAGCTATTTGCATTAACAAACTTCACTGCAACGTTAATCAGCAAAAATGTCTATATCTGCTCAGACGGCTTCTATATCGTGAGCGACGCTTATAATAAGATACAAATACGCAACACCGGAAGCAGGGCATCGATAATAATGTCCGGCTTGCCTAATCGTGATGACGCTGAGAGTGGTGAATTCTATGTAGATAACGGAACGGTAAAAATAAAATGATTTAGTAATCAAAAAATTGTATCTTTGTCAAATTATTAACAATTAAATATTATGACCTATGAAAAAGATAGTTTTATTCGCATTGCTGGTGGTGGTGTTTGCGGGATGCTCAAAGGAAGATGGAAAAGAAAATCAAATTAATAAATTGAGTTTTGAGTTTCCTAATTCCGTAAAAAATGGAGATGAGTACGACATACAGGCGAATATTGAACCAAACACGAGCGAAGTAAACAATATCGAATTGTTTTTAGATGGCAAGTCTGTAGAGAAAAAGTTTAGTCAACCTTTTTCATTCAAATTGACTTTGGAAGATTTACTAACCGGCGAGCACAAACTAATCATGTCGGCTACAATGAAAGATGGCTCTGTTGTCAGTTCGGCGGAAAAGAAATTTATATTTTTAGTTAATTTAGGTGACGAATATCAAAACGGAGTAGTAATTGCGGTCACCGATAATGGTCTTCATGGTACAATAGCCGCCAAATCTGATTTAACGGGCGGCGTTTTAGGAAAACACAAATACGGTGCTTACAACGGAGATTATCAGGCATACAGCATGAATGATGGGCTTGAAAATACAAATAAATTCACAGGAAAATTCGATAGTAATTATGCAGCCATAGCTTGTCTTAATTTAGAATTAAACGGATATGATGACTGGTATTTACCTGCGTATAATGAAATGTTGCTGTTTGAAAATTTTCTTGAAAAATTAAATATTCCTGAAAGGAGCGGACGTATATATTGGTCTTCTACTGGCGACTCATCAAATGAACAAAGGGCATACGCTGTTCCTTTCGGCGTATCGTTCGGAACTCCATGCGATATGCAAGGCAGCTATTTAGTTAGACCCTGTAGAAAGTTCTAATATTCCAGATAGTTAAAAATATTCAAATTATCACAAAATAAATATTTAACAAAATTTAACACTTTGCAATTGTAAACGTTATTAAATCAAAATAAACTCTAATAAACTAAAAAAACGTTCTGTTGAAATGCAAAAATTAAATACGATTTAATAGGATTAACCTGCTAATTTTTACATATTTGTACAAGTAAAATATCCGTTTTATCTTTGCCTCCGAACCTTATCGGAGCGGGTAAAAAGATATTGAAAAAGTCATTGATTATTGAATGCGCTCCGACAGTGGCACGATGTAATCGGTGGCTTTTTCTTTTATAACTAAAAAGTGAAAAATATGAAAGATTTAGTGTTCAAATCAGAAAAAGGCACGCCGGTGACAAATAGTCTACTGGTGGCGGAAAAGTTCGGAAAATTACACAAAGACGTATTGCGTGCTATTGACAATGTAATATCTCAAACGCCCGAAAATCAATCTCGGCGCAATTTTGCGCTCAGTGAATATTTGGACGGAAGCGGTAAATCCAATCGCCTATATATTATGACTAAAGATGGATTTTCCGCTATTGTGCTCGGATTCACGGGCAAGCAAGCCATTAAATTCAGATGGGACTTTATTGAGGCATTCAACAAAATGGAGCACATTATGCGGAGCGGAATCGAATT
>JAISFN010000034.1 GCA_031263585.1 Prevotellaceae bacterium
ATCTTGCAAAGATGCAGCATATATGTTTTTATATTATAATTCCCCCGAAAGGAAAAGGGATGAAAATCTAAAGAAGAACCTCGAAAAGAAAAATGTCATATTCTAAAAAAACACATTTCACTCAAAATCTTGCCGCTATAAGGCGTGCATTAGATTTGCAGCATGCCATTACGCCAGAAGATATTGAAGTTTTAAAAAAATACACAGGATTTGGAGCACTAAAATGTGTTCTTTTGCCCGCAGATAAAGAAGATGACAAACGGCACTGGCCAAAATCAGAACTTGAGTTATTCCCATTAGTCCAAGAACTGCATCGCTTTCTTGCGACACATGAAGTACAACACATATTAGAAGGAGGCGCTGGCGACCACAAACGTTATATGGACAGTATTAAAAATTCCGTACTCACAGCATTTTACACGCCGTCCGAAATAGTAAAGTCCATCGCAACTTCATTGTCCAATGCCGGGATACAGGCAACAAATATCCTTGATCCCTCCGCAGGCGCTACCGGGCAGTTCATTCAGGATTTCAAAGCAACTTTTCCGCAGAGCAAGATTGTGGGCTATGAGAAAGACCTTATTTCCGGGAAAATTTTACAACATCTATACCCTAACGAAAAAATCCATATAGCCGACTTCGAAAGCATTCTGGAGAATAATAATAACCGGTTTGATATTGTCGCTTCAAACATCCCGTTCGGGGATATTTCCGTCCCTGACACTGCGTTTCATTTAAGTAAGGATTCCACCCGGCAGTTCGCCGGCCGGCATATTCATAATTATTTTTTTCTTAAAGGTATAGACACTTTGCGCGAGGGTGGAATATTGGCCTTTATTACTTCACAGGGTGTGGCCGACGCTCCGTCCAACAAGCCTGTCCGGGAATGGCTGATGAGCAAAGCTAACCTTGTTTCGGCAATACGGCTCCCGAACAACTTGTTTTTGGAAAATGCCGGCACGGAAGTAGGAAGTGATTTAATTATTTTGCAAAAAAAATCCCATAAAACTAAACTTTCAGACCACGAAAAACAGTTTATAGAAACCTCGCAAACCAAAAATGGGATTGGTATTAACAAATATATTTACAATCGGGCGAATTTAATTTTTACAGATACTAAAATTGGAACAGATCCCTATGGCAAGCCTGCCGTTATTTTGACCCATAGCGGTGGCGTTACAGGTATTGCAGAAAATCTGCGAAAAAGTCTTACCCATGATATTTCAGAAAAATTGGATATTAGCCTGTACCGGAAATATATATCCGTTAATGTCAATCAACCACAGCCAAAGCAGGCGAAGTCATCAGAACCGATAATGTCGCTCTATGACCTGTTTGGATTTTCGCAGGGAGAGCGTTCACAGGCCGGACAAACAAAGCGCAATACAAAACCGCTTGCGCAACAGCAGGCCATTTTGCCGAAGCCACCTGAACAGGTGTCGCAAAAATATACCGGAAAAATTGCGGGGCACCATAGACCCGGCTCACTGGTCAAAAATGAGCGGTCGGAAACAGGAGTATTAAGCGTGGATGAAGACAGTAATTTTATCTTTAACCCACTACTGCCATTACAGGAAAACAGGGACAAAATTGCATGCTACATTGACGTTCGTGATGCTTACTATAGCCTGTATTCTACCGAACAGATTACGCAAACTGAAAATCAAAGCGGGCGTGAGCGCCTGAACCGACTCTATGATGAATTTATTGCACGCTATGGTGTGCTCAATAGTAAGGGAAATCGCACGCTTATTGATATGGACGCTAATCGTGTCGAGATGCTTGCTGTCGAGCATTTGGAAAACGAGCGTTACGTTAAAAGTGATATTTTTCATAAACCGGTTGCATTTGCGCAGCACATTGAAATTGCTACGCCCGAAGAAGCCCTGCTCGCCTCATTTGACAGATACGGTGAAGTACGGCTTGACTTCATTGGCAAAGAGGTTAACATTTCCGAAGAGGAAGCGTTCCGGCAGCTTGAGAACAAAATTTTCTATAATCCGCTCAGTAAAGCAAATTACGAGATTGCTGCTAAATTTCTGTCTGGCAATGTTGTAGAAAAAATCGAATTGCTCTCTAATTTTGCACAACGCAACGGCGAGAACGAACAGCTCGCAAAATCTATTACGGCTTTACAGAATGTCGTTCCTGAAAAAATACCATTTGAATTGTTGGAGTTCAACTTCGGGGAGCGTTGGATACCGGGTAAGGTTTATAATGAATTTGCGACTCATTTATTTCAAACTAAAACGGAAGTACGATACTATGCAGTGTCCGATGAGTTTGTGGTAAACGCGCGAAGTTATACGGCAGAAATTTACAATAAGTATAACATCCGTACGGATGCCCGCAATTACAATGGCATAAAACTCATGCAATATGCATTGCATAATACCACGCCAAATGTGACGAAAACCGTTGAAAGTAATGGCGAGGACCACAAGGTGCGCGATACACAAGCAATACAGCGTATAAATGCAAAAACTGAAGAAATTCGCAATGAATTTACCAAATGGCTGAGTCAACAACCGCAGGCATTCAAAGATGAAATTTGCGATTTGTACAATCGCAAATTTAACAGTTTTGTAAAGGCAGCCTACGACGGTACGCATCAAACTATGCCCGGCTTATCCTTTGAAAAGTTTAAATATAAATCCCTTTACGACAGCCAAAAGAATGCCGTTTGGATGCTCAAACAAAACGGTGGCGGCATTATTGACCATGAAGTGGGTGGTGGCAAAACAATGATAATGTGCTGTGCTGCGCATGAGATGAAGCGGCTTGGCTTAGCCAATCGCCCAATGATTATCGGGCTCAAGGCCAACATACAGGCGATTGCCGAAACCTATCGGGACGCTTACCCTGACGCTAAAATCCTGTATCCGGGCAAAGACGATTTCACGGTGGGCAACCGGGAAAAATTTATCAATAAAATAAAAAACAACGATTGGGACTGTGTTATCCTGACGCATGAACAATTCGGGAACATTCCACAATCTTTAAAAGTACAAAAAAACATTTTAGATGAAGAACTTACAGCTGCTGAAGAAAATTTATCAATAGCCCAGGGCGAAGACGGTGCAAGCAAAGCCCAGTTACGCGGGTTAGAACGCCGTAAAGCCTCAATAGAAACACGCCTTGCGGTAGTGAACGAAAAGATAAACCTCAAAAAAGACAATGTGCCGGATTTTGAAGAGTTAAGCATTGATCATATCTTTGTGGACGAATCTCACCAATTTAAAAACCTAACGTTTGCAACCCGGCACAACCAGGTTGCCGGATTAGGAAACCCGACCGGCAGCGGGCGGGCGCTAAATTTACTTTACGCCATCCGCACTATTCAAAATCGCACCGGCAAGGATTTGGGCGCCACATTTCTGTCGGGGACTACCATCAGCAATTCACTCACCGAATTATATTTAATATTCAAATATTTGCGTCCGCAGGCCTTGGAAGCGCAAAATATTCACAGCTTCGATGCCTGGGCGGCCGTGTACGCTAAAAAAACTACCGATTACGAATTTTCAGTAACCAATCAAATCGTCCAAAAAGACCGCTTCCGGCATTTTATTAAAGTACCCGAACTTGCCGCTTTTTATTCCGAAATTACCGACTTTAAAACGGCTGCGGATATAGGTGTTGAACGACCGGAAAAAAACGAAATCCTTTACAATATCCCGCCTACGCCGGAACAGGAACAATTCACTGAAAAATTAGTGCAATTCGCCAAGACAGGCGATGCGGCCATCTTGGGTAGGCCGCCGCTTTCGGATAGTGAGGAAATGGCCAAAATGCTGTTGGCGACCAATTATGCCCGCAAAATGTCGCTTGACATGCGGCTAATAAGTCCTGAATATGAAGATCACATAGATAATAAATTGTCTCATTGCGCCAATAAAATTTTTGAGTACTACAAGAAGTTCGACACGCAAAAGGGGACACAATTCGTATTTTCTGACTTGGGCACGTATAAAAGTGGAGAGTGGAATGTTTATGACGAATTAAGACATAAATTAATTGACAGGGGTATCCTTGAAAAAGAGATAAAATTTGTCCACGAAGCCACGACAGACAAGAAGCGGGATGAAATGTTTAAAGCCATGAATGACGGCAAAATTCGTATTCTCATCGGTTCCACGCAAAAGTTGGGGACAGGCGTGAATGCGCAGGAACGTGCCGTAGCTGTTCATCACCTTGACACGCCCTGGCGCCCATCCGACCTTGAGCAGCGTACCGGACGTGCTGTACGCACTGGGAATAAGATAGCCGAACAATTTAATGATGGTAAAGTGGATGTATATATTTATGCCACTGAGCGCACGTTAGATACTTATAAATTTAATTTATTGCAAAACAAACTTTCATTTCTCAAATAAAAAACAATAAATTGGGCTGCCGCAGCATTGACGAAGGTAGCATTGATGAAGCATCCGGAATGAACTTTGCCGAGTATGTCGCCATTTTATCCGGTGACACCAATTTGTTAGAAAAAGCCAAATTAGAGAAGAAAATTACTGTTGTGGAGAGTGAAAGAACGATGTTTTATAACGACCGGTATAAAACTTCCAAGCAAATAGAGGAAACCAATGGGAAAATAGAAGATAATAATACCATTATTTCTCGTTTAAAAAGCGATTTAGAAGTGTTTCAAAAACGGCAGCGCGAATCACCGGACGAATTGCCCAATGTCGAATTAGCAGGTGTTGGTGGCGGGTTACTAACCGAGCGTATTTCAAAAAAATTACACAGTATCAGCGAAACGGCAAAAACTAATGGCCTATATGAGCCTATAGGCACTCTTTATAACAGAGAGTTTACCTTACTTGTAAAAACAGAAGCATCAGTGAAAGATGAGTTTGAGTTTGTAGAAAATCGCTTTTTTGTCGAGCATCCACAGTCAAAAATTAAATATTCATATAATCATGGTATCCTTGCTCAAGACCCCGAAAAAGCTTGCGCTAACTTCGTCAATGCGCTAAGTCGTATCCCTGAAATTATCGAAGGTTATGAGCACAAAAATGCCGATTTAGTAAAACCGCTACCGGTGTTACAGGAAATGGTGAGTAAGGAATGGACGAAAGCGGAAGAACTTCGGGAGTTGAGAGGTAAATTATTAAAGTTGGGAATTAGTATCAATGAGAAAATAAAGGATATGAACAAAATTAAGCCTGACACTGCCAACAATGGCATCAGCGAAGAGCATGCAGAAAATTTCGACAAGATGGATGAAGTGTCAAATGTAGTTAGCGAGCCTGTAAATATCCAATTACAGTGGAAATATCCAACCGATGCGGTTAGCCTGCTCCCCGAAGGTGCGGGATTGCCACAAACAGATGGAGAAATTACTGCCGTAGAGCGCATCCTGTCCGAACAGAAGCCTGCAGTTTTCATGGGCGAGGCGCTAACAGGGAAAGTGCGAATAGAGACGGCGCAGGACGTTGCATTTTTATTCAAGAATCTTGAAAATGCCGCCAGCGAAAATGTATTTGCCGTATTACACAAAAACGATGATACTTATGCTGTCCTTTACGTTAGTACAGGTACGGCCACAACATCAGTTGTAGATGTTAAATTAATCGTAGCGGCTGCGAGCGAGTTAGATGCCGCAGCGGTAACACTTGTACACAATCATCCTTCAGGGACATTGATTGCGTCAAAAGACGATTATAGCATTCATGCAAAATTAAAAGAGGCATTTTCCGGCACAAGCACAAAGGTGCATGATAGCATAATAATTAACACAGACAGTGGAAAATTTTGTGTATTTAACAGCGATGGCGATAATATCCTTGACAAGAAGATTTCGGCTGGAGAGAGTATAGGAGCGAAAGTGTATCAGTTTGACAGAAAAAATCTTTATACTCCGACCAACCGCTTAGACACAATTAAAGCTCCAAAAGATGTGGCGGAGTTTCTAAGCCGCCAAAAAAGGGGCGTCACCAGCAAACTTCATGCGATTGTCTTAGACCAGGCCAGCCATATTACACGATATTTTCTTATTGATAAAAATTTGTCAATTGACATATTAAAGAACAAGTTGACAGTCGAAACAGGCAAGCACGGAGAAAATATAATATTGGCCACGAATGGCGTTGTAAATAAAAAGAAAATAGATGCTTTAGGCAAGCAATTAGGATCATCTGGAATACGTATAAGCGATGTCCTTACAGTACAACAAAATAAGGACATTATTAATAATTATGTCAGCTTTGCAGAAAGTGGCATGTTGGATTATCCGGCATACACGAGTGTTGTCCGGGATTCCATTAACTTGACCGGCGGGAAGGCGATCCCGACAAGAATTGGCAAAATAGAGTTAAGCGCTGAACAGCGCAAGAAACTTGCAAAAGGGGATATTATACGAATAAAGGGACTAACCGACAAATTTGGTAAAAAATGCACGTCAATTGTTCAAGTCCGGTGGAATCGTCAAAAAAACAAGATAGAATTTAGTACGCCAATAAAAAATCAACAGATCCATGTGCAGGCGCAAGGCATAAAAATATAAATGAGAGAAATATAGAATGTTGAAATAGAGTAAGATTAAAATAGTTTAAAAAATAGGTAAACTTGTATAGGATTACCTTTTTTACCCAAGTTTTGCAGATATAAAAAATGTTCGTATCTTTGCATCAACAGAAGTCGTTGCCATCCCGTAAGATCTGGCGCGGCTCATTTTTTTATACCTATGAATAAGCCTGCATACACGATTGCTGACCAGATTGCATTGCTCAAACAGCGCGGTATGATTTTCAAAGATGAAGCGCAAGCCTACAATCGGCTGCAAAACATCAGCTATTACCGTCTTAAAGGTTATTGGTGGGACATGCAAAGCGACACGACGCTGCATTTGTTTCATCCGGGCGTTTGTTTTGAAGACGTATTGGATCGTTATGATTTCGACCGTAAACTTCGCCTGATTCTTTTCGGCGGCATTGAATGGATAGAAATTGCCATGCGCACCAGTTTGACTTACTATTTGTCCCTTGCCTATGGCGGGTTGTGGTATCTGAATCCTGCATTGTTTGAAATAGCCCCAAAAATAAAAAACGGGGTATCCAAAACAACGCATCTCCACACCCTGGATGAATTGCAAAAAGAATTTACCCGAAGTCAGGAACTTTTCATCAAAGACCATCAACGCCGCTATCCGGGGCAACCTGCTGATGCATGGAAAATATTGGAAGTCGCTTCCATGGGAACCTTGTCCAAACTTTACAAAAGTATAAAAATAAATTTACCGGAAAAAGGAGTTATTGCTAACAAAATGGGCGTCAATTCGCCTCACGTATTTTCCGGCTGGCTGGAATCCATTGCCTATATCCGAAACATTATTGCCCACCATTCCCGCCTGTGGAGTCGTACTATGGTAAA
>JAISFN010000080.1 GCA_031263585.1 Prevotellaceae bacterium
TTTCTTTTGTTGTCTTTACGCACAACCAGCCAAATTGCATATCCGTCTTTATACCGATACTTATCTGTTTCCCACATTTTGAATGATACATGCTTCATTTCGCATAAATTTTACTGACGTTTTGCAAAATTAGGCATTTGTTTTAAAATATAATCTATATGAAATCAAATATTTATCATATTAAAAATTACTGACGTTTTACTGACGTTTTCGAAGAAAATAGATACAAAAACAGGTGGTTGAATAGAAATATCATTGTCTTGTGTGTATAATATACCTCTGAAATACAAACAAATACAAAATAATATAAATTTAAAATATGTTTCTTGAGGGGAGTATGGTCGAATTTCAAATAAAATTGTGGGGAGCTGCGGGATTTAGCTTTAGAATAAATACTCAAGCAGGAGAACCGATAGTTAAAAGTCTAAATCAGACTTTTAAAGGAGATTACAATAAAGAGGGATTAACAACAATAGATTTATGGCAATATACAAATAAACTGATTGAGATTCACGCCATTGAGAATTTGAATATCAGTAAGGATAAAACAATTGCATACCAAAAAATGACTTTTAAAAGCTGCAATATCATTTCCTACAAAACAGGAGATGGAAAGGTTTATCACTTCAGTGCGCGGCCGCCGATAAACTGCCGTCCGCATTTCTTACACAAATAATTTTGTATCCCGTACGGTTTCCGGCCATTTCTTTTTATCTTTGTACTATGGCAAGCAGGACGGTAAAGTGTAATTTCTATCTCCACAAAATAAAAATAACACTTTTGCTCTAATTGCCAATTCTTTATATTAGCATACTTTTTACAACATTACCAAATAAATTAAGACCATAGTATATGAAAAAAATCTGTCTTTTTATCTTTCTGATTTTAACGATATTCCCGTTGTGTGCCCAAACAGTTTATAATACGGATATTGATTACCTGCAAGATGAATACTGGTGGGGAGGGGTAGTGGCCTATGGTTCAAAAATGCCTTATATTAAACCGGTAAAGGAATTCAATTTGGCCTTGGATAATGGTAATAATCAGGTTGTGCCTTTATTTTTATCAAATAAAGGCCGTTATGCATGGAGTAATTATCCTTTTAAATTCGAAGCAGGCGAGCGTCAAATCAAAATAAAATCGGAATTTGAGAAAATAAAAATCGTACAAGCCGGTAAAACACTCCGCGATGCTTATCTGGCTGCATGCCGGAAACATTTTTCGCCAAGCGGGATCCTTCCCGACCCATTGTTTTTTACCATGCCACAATATAACACGTGGATTGAATTGATGTATAACCAAAGCCAAGAAGATATTTTAAAATATGCACAAAGCATTGTAGATAACGGCTTTCCGAAAGGCGTACTGATGATTGATGATAATTGGCAAAAGTATTATGGAAATTTTGAGTTTAAACCCGACAAGTTTCCCTACCCCAAAGCTATGGTGGAAAAGTTACACAACATGGGCTTTAAAATAATGTTGTGGGTATGTCCCTTTGTGAGCGCAGACAGCCCCGAATACAGGGAGTTGGCGGAGAAGGCTTATTTTGTAAAACGTAAGGGTACCGACGTGCCGGCCATGATACACTGGTGGAATGGGCAAAGTGCCTGTTTCGACTTTACAAATCCGGATGCGGTTGATTATTATGTGTCTCAATTGAAAAAGATGCAAAAAGATTATGGTATCGATGGGTTTAAATTCGATGCCGGTGATAATGCGTTCTACGATTCTCGATATATCGACAGTTATAGAAAAGATGCAGTATCGGTAGACCATACAATGGCTTGGGCAAAAATAGGACTTGAATTTCCTTTCAACGAGTACCGCGCAGGATGGCGCATGGGCGGCGAAGCGCTTGTTCAGCGTTTGGGTGACAAGGATTATTCGTGGGAGGCAGTTCAAATGCTTATACCGGATATGATTGCAGCAGGCCTGTTGGGATATGCCTATACTTGTCCCGATATGATTGGCGGCGGCCAGTTTACAGCTTTTATGGGAATTGACGACGATAAATTTAATCAGGAGTTGATTGTACGCTCGGCGCAGGTGCATGCTTTAATGCCGATGATGCAGTTCTCAGTTGCCCCGTGGCGTATTTTGAATGACCGGAATTTAGATATTGTTAATAAAGCGGCTCATTTGCACGAGCGTATGGGCGAATATATTATAGAGTGCGCCCGCGAATCGGCAAAAACCGGCGAACCTATTGTACGGCATATGGAGTATGCGTTCCCCAACGAAGGATTTGCCGAATGTAAAGACCAATTTATGCTGGGTGATAAATATTTGGTAGCGCCCGTAGTAACGTTTCAAAATATACGTACCGTAAAGTTGCCCAAAGGTAAATGGCGCGATGATATGGGTAAGGAATATAAAGGTGGCGGAAAACCGATATCATTTGATGTTGCGCTTGACAGATTACTTTATTTTGAAAAATTATTATGACCAGGTTAAAACAAATATTTTTTAAAACCGCTCCCCTAAATTAGGATTATTCAGAACATGCCAAAATAAGTCCGGGAGATTTTAACCCAATAATTTTCCCTGTTTAACTATATTAAGCTGCTATTATATTATCATACCGAACGAAATGGGGATGCAGACTTGACGTTCACCAGAAAGTAGTCGTAGCCACGATAGATGGTAAAGGGATTAAGAAATCCACTCGTGAGTTCGACACTTTCACAAGTTCTTTGATAGAGTTAAGAGACTGGTTATTGGAACATGGGATTACCCATGCGGCTATAGAGAGTACAGGTGTTTACTGGAAGCCTGTTTATCATATCCTGAGCACTTCAAGTGTGTATCATGAACTCGAAGCCGACCATGTCAACCTCAGGGCGAAGGCTAAACGCAAGTCGTACCTCAGAAAAGAGCTGGAAAAACTGGGGCATAAAGTTCGGTTGACAGATTCAAAAACTGTAAAAACAGAGTAACTGTCATTCATAAAGGTCGAGATTTACTGGCGCCCGTTATCTTCGGATAGTAATATAAGCCGACCACTAAGCTGACCTCAACAGCTAAGCACCAGAGATTGCGGCGCAGACCACGTGTATGAAATTTTATTTTCCTTAGCTGTTTTTCTTTATTCCGAAATCCAATAACCTGCATTTATTATACCGATAAGCGCTCTCTCTGCTTTGTGTCAATTTATTGATAAACAACAAAAAATCTTTAATATAGGCTTATTTATTTACATATGAAAAAATAGTTAAAAATTTGGATACTATTATATAATAATATATCTTTGCACCAACTTAAACGCTATTATAGCGGGAAAGGGGACAAATACATGTCCCCTTCTTTATTATTCTTAATCAATAAGATGATTGACCAACAGCTAATTAAAAACATTGTAGAAAACGGTATCAAAGGCAGTGATAAATTTATTGTGGATATCAAAATTACGCCCGGGAATACTATTGAAGTAGCGCTTGACAGCGACACAGGTATTTCAATTGATGATTGTGTTGCAGTTAGCCGGTATATCGAAGCATCGCTTAACCGGGACGAGGAAGATTTTGAACTTACCGTATACTCGGCAGGCTTAAGCGAGCCGCTGAAATTGCTTCGCCAATACCGTAAACATTTAGGAAAAGAAGTTGAAGTACTCCTGAAATCAAGTAATAAAATTAAAGGCGTTTTAAGTGCAGTAAACGAAGAGGCTATTGAGGTAAATTACCAGGTAAAAGAGCTTATTGAAGGAAAAAAACGGAAACAATCGGTTAATAAAACAGATCGTTTCAAATTTGATGAAATCAAAACGACAAAACTTGTAATCAATTTTAAATAAAAACAACAATATAGACAATTCAGTTATGAAAAATATGAATTTGATAGATACATTTTCGGAATTTAAAGAACTGAAAAACATTGATCGCCCGACAATGATGAGTGTGCTAGAAGATATCTTCCGTAACATGCTGATAAAAATGTACGGTAGCGCCGATAATTTCGACATTATTATAAATATCGACAAAGGCGACTTTGAGATATGGCGTAACCGGGTGGTGGTTGAAGAGGTAGAAGACTCGAATACCCAAATATCGCTGGCCGACGCCCATAAAATTGATGACTCATATGAAGTTGATGAAGAAGTAACTGAAGAGGTTAAACTGAAAGATTTCGGGCGCCGTGCTATCTTGGTTTTACGTCAAAATCTGGCCGGACGTATAATGGACTTGGAAAAGGCCAATTTATTCAATAAATATAAAGAACAGGTCGGTGATATTATTGTAGGAGAGGTATACCAGGGCTGGAAAAAAGAAACTATGGTGTTGGACGATGAAGGTAATGAACTTATTTTACCTAAAACGGAGCAAATACCGGGCGATTTTTTCCGCAAAGGAGACACCGTGCGAGCAATTGTTCTTAAGGTCGAAATGCGGAACAATAGCCCCATTATTATCCTTTCGCGTACATCGCCCATTTTCCTGGAACGTTTGTTCGAGCAAGAGGTTCCCGAAATTTTCGACGGGCTGATCACTATTAAAAAAGTTGTACGTGCTCCGGGCGAAAGAGCCAAAATTGCCGTAGAATCGTATGACGACCGTATCGACCCGGTAGGCGCCTGTGTAGGCGTTAAAGGCTCGCGCATACATACCATTGTGCGTGAACTAAAAAACGAAAATATCGATGTTATAAATTTTACAAACAATACACAGTTGCTTATTCAACGGGCTTTAAGTCCAGCAAAGGTAAGCTCGATAAAAATAGACGAAACAAATAAACGCGTCGAAGTGTATTTAAAACCGAATGAAATATCGCTTGCAATTGGTAAGAACGGACTGAATATTCGTTTGGCAAGCCAATTGGTAGGGTATGAATTAGACGTGTACCGCGATGCGGAAGACGAAGAAGAAGACGTATCATTGGATGAATTTGGTGATGAAATCGAAAGATGGGTAATTGATGTATTCAAAAGTATTGGTTGCGATACCGCTAAAAACGTACTGGATATTCCGGTAGAAGAATTAATAAAACGTACCGATTTAGAAGAAGAAACCGTACGAAATGTAGTGGAGATTCTACGCTCTGAATTTGAATGAGATGTATTTTTATTATAATCAATCAATTGCCATTATAGTAGCATGTTTCATAAATATTTTCGAATACTTGAAAGGCTATTGTATTAGCTGATTGAATAAAATAACTTACATTTGCATTAAATTCGGGTTTTCAACATAGAAGATAATATGACAAACAGTAAAGAAGTAAGGATTAGTAAAGTAGTGAAGGAATTCAACATCGGGATTGCTACGTTAGTAGACTTCCTAAAAAAGAAGGGAATCGATGTTGAAGCTAACCCTAATGCAAAAATATCGGGTGAAGCATATGCTTTGGCAGCAAAGGAGTTTGGTAAAGAACTGAATTTGAAAGAAGCCTCGAAAAAAGTAAATATTAAACCTATCCGTGATATTCAGAATTTATCATCTTCGGTATCCGATAAAAAACAGACTATCGAAGAACCCGAAATTGAAGAAGAGCCCGAAATTATTATTAAAACCAATACTGTTGAAATAAAAGAACCTAAAATTATAGGCAAAATCGATCTTGACGAAATAGGCGGAAAAGCAAAAGCCCAAACAAACAAAAATAAAAAGAACCAGGAAACAGAAAATACCGTTGATGAGCCGGAAACCGGCAGGGAAACCAAGCAGGTTCATAACAATAATTCAAAAGATAACGAAAATTCTCCGGTTGAAAATATAGCTGAAAAAACCGATGATATCAGCGAAGCTGCAAGCGGACAGCAAGAGGAACCTACAACTATCCAGACAGTAGTTGAGCCTCTTGAAGGGCCTAAGGTTGTTGGTAAAATTACTATCGAAGAACCAAGACCTATTATAAAGAAAAAAGAAAAGGAGCAACGAAAATCGGATAAAAAAACAGACAACAATACCGAAAAAACAAAAACAACCGGAACTATTGATAAATCGACAATTCAGGAATCTATTGACCAAAAAGAAAAAAACCAAAAAGAAGAAATGGTTGAGCAAAAACCACAAGACGAATTTATCCCCACCAAAATAGAAAAGCTCTCAGGACCGAATGTTGTCGGTAAAATTGACTTGCAGCAATTCAATACAAAGAAAAGCGGAGGTGAAAATTCCGAAGAAAATAAAAGAAAGCGTAAGCGTATCAAAAAAGATAAAAAAGTTAATATCGCTAATCCCGGAATAACATCCGACAAGTCGGCAAGCCCGAATAAACCGATTATTAAGCCGGTTTTAAATAAAGATAAAAACGCTAATAAAAAACAGAAAAAAGGCGAACGCTTTAAACCGGTTCATCAGGCTGTTGACGAAGAAGCTGTACAAAAACAGGTTAAGGAAACGTTGGCACGTCTCACATCGGGGAAAGGTAAAACAAAAAGCTCGAAAT
Organism: Prevotellaceae bacterium; assembly: GCA_031263585.1. Lineage (GTDB taxonomy): Bacteria > Bacteroidota > Bacteroidia > Bacteroidales > UBA932 > JAISFN01. Next base: position 6,388 of record JAISFN010000080.1, read on the forward strand.
ATCGCCGGGAAAAACGCGATGCGGCCAGCCAGCGGAACCTCGAAGAAATGGAACGCCAGGAAATGGAAAGCAATATCCTCGATGTAACCGAATTTGTTACGGTTAACGAATTGGCTACAATGATGGATGTTCCGGTAACTCAGGTGATCGAAGCTTGTATGAACCTGGGCCTAATGGTTTCGATCAACCAGCGCTTAGATGCCGAAGCTTTGGTGTTGGTAGCCGAAGAATTTGGCTATAGAATCAACTTTGTTAGTGTAGATATTCAGGATGCTGTTCGTCCAGACAACGATGACGAAAAAGACCTGTTTCCGCGCCCGCCCATTGTAACCGTAATGGGGCATGTTGACCATGGTAAAACATCATTGCTTGACTATGTGCGTAATGCCAATGTTATTGCTGGTGAAGCGGGTGGCATTACCCAGCATATAGGGGCTTACAATGTTAAGTTAAGCAACGACAGACGCATAACATTCCTCGATACCCCGGGACACGAAGCATTTACGGCTATGCGCGCCCGCGGCGCCAAAATTACGGATATGGCAATTATTATTGTAGCTGCCGATGATGCCGTGATGCCGCAAACCGTTGAAGCTATTAACCATGCGGTTGCAGCCGGAGTACCGATGATTTTCGCAATCAATAAAATTGATAAAGACGGAGCTAATCCCGAAAAAATAAGGGAACAACTGGCTAATATGAACTATTTGGTTGAAGAGTGGGGCGGAAAATACCAAAGCCAGGAAATCTCGGCAAAAAAAGGACTTAATGTCGATAAACTACTTGACAAGGTATTACTTGAGGCGGATATACTCGATTTAAAGGCCAATCCCAACAAACGTGCATTCGGTACGGTTATCGAATCCTCGTTGGATAAGGGCCGTGGTTACATCACTACGCTATTGGTGCAAGGTGGTACGCTACGCGTTGGCGATATTGTGTTGTCGGGTAGTTATACTGGTCGTGTCAAAGCAATGTCGAACGAACGAGGACAACGGATTACCGAAGCAGGGCCGTCAACACCCGTATTGATGCTTGGTTTGAATGGCGCGCCTACTGCTGGCGAAACTTTCAACGTTATGGAGGATGAAAAAGAGTCGCGCGAAATTGCCAATAAACGCGAGCAACTGTTACGCATGCAAAGTTTACGCACTCAAAAACATATTACCCTTGATGAAATCGGGCGGCGCATTGCCATTGGCAATTTCAAGGAGCTTAACATCGTACTGAAAGGCGATGTCGACGGCTCAATCGAAGCCTTGTCCGACTCATTAATAAAACTTTCTACCGAAGAGGTTCAGGTAAATGTAATTCACAAAGCCGTAGGGGCAATATCCGAATCGGACATATTGCTGGCAGCGGCATCCAATGCAATTATCATAGGATTTCAGGTTCGTCCCTCAAGCAGCGCTCGTAAGTTAGCCGAGAAAGAAGAAATCGAGATCCGTCTATATTCGGTTATTTATGATGCTATTAACGAAGTGAAAGACGGTATTGAAGGTATGTTGGCCCCCGAGGTAAAAGAAGAAATTACGGCCACGGTTGAAGTGCTGGAAACATTTAAAATAACAAAAGTGGGTACGGTTGCCGGATGTATTGTACGTGAAGGCAAAATTAACCGCAATGCAAAAATACGCGTAATCCGTGGCGGTATTGTAGTATACACCGGCACTCTGGGATCGTTAAAACGTTTTAAAGATGATGTCAAGGAGGTTGGTATAGGTTATGACTGCGGATTGAATGTCGAAAATTATAACGATATTAAAGTTGGCGATATTATTGAAGCTTATGACACCGTAGAAATTAAGCGAAAATTATAATATATTGTAAACAAATATATCATATAAAGACAAGGAAACGAATCCTTGTCTTCTTTTTATACCCGTCGCACACCGCTACCAAGCGAATCTTTTCGCGTGGCTTTACTGCTCATTTTCACGCGATACAATCGCTCGGAAGCGGTAGAAATAAAACAAATCTAATGACATAACACGCTTAAAATAATCTTGTACATGAGTAAAATAATGCAAAGCTTTAACCAGATTATTCTTTATTCGAGTAATACTTCATAAACTGCGAGCGTTCATAAACTTCGGGGTTATCTATATTTTTGTAGTTCATCATACCCCTGAACTCATCAACGGTTTTATAATTATGACGAGGCATCCACTCTGTCAAAAAGTTCAGCATTTCTCCGATATACTCTATCCCTTTTAAATAAAGAGCCGAACATAGCTGCACCGTTTGCGCTCCGGCAAGCAACTGCTTCACAACGGCCTTACCATCATGCACACCGGTTGATGCCGATAAATGAATCTGGGGAAGCTCAGCCGAAACCAATGCCATCCAGCGTAACGACAAATGCAAGTCCGATGCATGGCTAAATACATTACCGGCTATCATTTGCATACGTTCGATATCAATATCCGGTTCGTAAAACTTGTTAAATAAAACAACCCCGTTTGCCTTATGAAAATACAGCTCGCTTACCACGTTTACCGGATTGGTAAAATAATGCCCGATTTTAACGGCGACAGGTATTTTTACTACTTTTTTCACTTTATCAAGCATTTCATAGTAAATATTTTCGTATATTTTAGCTTCGTTTTCTTTATACACTGGCAAAAAGAAAAGGTTAAGCTCCAATGCATCGGCGCCGACCTGCTCCACTTTAACGGCAAAATCGACCCATTCTTTAGCCGAGATACAAGATATGCTGGCAATTACCGGAATATTTACCTCCTGCTTAGCTTCTGCAATCAGCTTCAAGTATTGGTCAACCGAATTGCTTTTTGTATAAGCCCGGATATAATCAATCGCTTCAGGGTAACCGCTATTATAATCTTCGATACGTCCAGCATCATTATTAATTTGCTCTTCAAATAACGATTTCAACACAACTGCAGCGGCGCCCGCTTCCTCGACTTTTTTTATTTTATCGACAGAGTCTGTAAGCCCAGAACTGCTTACGATTAATGGATTTTTAAGCTGTAAGCCTAAATAATTGGTTTCAAGAGATATTTTTTTCATAATCAAATTATTTTTCAGTTGAAGCAGCACATATTTTAAAAATCATAAATACACTATGCCAATGTATTATAAAAATATTATATCAACATCATTAAATCTTTAATTTAACTATTTATGCAAAATTAATCTTTTTTTGAAATAGGCATACGTTCGCCAAAAATAGATGACCCGACCCTTACCATGGTGGCTCCTTCTTCAATGGCAATCAAATAATCGCCTGACATCCCCATCGACAATTCCTTGAATTCGGGCTTATCACTAAAAAATGCGGATTTTACACTCGTAAATATATTTTTCAATTTCCGGAATTCATGGTGTATTTGCCCGATATTATCGGTATAAGTGGCCATACCCATGAGGCCGCAAATACGAATATGCTGCGCCGCTTTAAACTCATCCGAGGATAAAAAACCCTTCAATTCTTCCGAAGTAAAACCGAACTTTGTTTCTTCTTCGGCAATATGTACCTGCAATAAACAATTAACAATCCGCCGGTTTTTCTTTGCTTCTTTCTCTATCTCGTTAAATAAACGCACAGAATCAGTCGAATGAATCAAATGGACAAACGGTATAATATACTTTATCTTATTTGTTTGCAAATGCCCTATAAAATGCCATTCAATATCCTTAGGCAGCTGCTGGTATTTCTGCACTAATTCCTGCGGCCGACTTTCGCCGAATACCCGATGGCTTGTATTATAAACCTCGGCAACCATCTCTGGCGAATACGTTTTTGACACCGCAATCAATTGTACCCCAGAGGGAATTGTAGCTTTTATTTTATCAAAATTTTCAAGTACCGACATATCATCATACATTTTATATAATGCCTAATAAATATTTATACAAACGCCACTAATATTTATCACATTATTATGCTTTTAAAAATCATAAATTATATAAATACTACATCCCCTACTCTTTTACAAAGAGTAAGGGATGAGGTTTTATTATAAACATTTACGCAGAAAAGCTCTACAACAAATCAATTATTTTTTCTTTTTATTCTTATCTCTTGCCTGTTGCTGCTGAAGGCGTTGCTGCTCGCGGGTTTTTTCTGCAAGTTTTTCCATAAAGCTCTTTTTCTTGGGCTTGCCAGATGTTTGCGAAGTTTGTTTTGCTGCACGCTCATTCATTTTACGCAACAATTCTTCTTCATTAACAAAGTATTTACGTATAACAAAATTTTGTCCTATGGTTATTATATTCGATAACAAGTAATAATAACTCAATCCGCTTGAATAGTTATTAAAGAACACCAGTAGAAACAGGGGCATTATATACAACATCATCGTATTCATACCTTTAAACTGGGAATTAGTCGGTTGGTTCGACATGCTGATTTTGGTAGAAATAAACAACGATACTGCCATCAATAAGGTAAACAAACTCACATGATTACCGTAAAAAGGAATATTGAATGGCAATTCGAATATCGAATCATAAGCCGATAAGTCATCTGCCCACAGGAACGACTCCTGACGCAACTCGATAGATGAGGGGAAGAAACGGAACAACGCAAATAAAATGGGCAATTGCAGCAACATAGGCAAACATCCGCCCCACATGCTCACCCCGGTACGTTTATACAAGGCCATTGTTTCCTGCTGTTTTTTCATAGCATCTTCCTGCTTCGGATATTTGGCATTTATTTTATCCATTTCGGGCTTAAGAACCTTCATTTTAGCCGACGACAGATACGATTTCCACGTTAAAGGACTTATGATTAATTTAATAAGTACGGTTAATATCAATATAATCAAGCCGAAATTGGAAATATAATCCCGTAAAAAATTAAATACCGGAATTACCACTCCTCGGTTGATAATACCAAAAATCCAACCTCCTAAAGGGATAATTTTTTCGAACGAGTGATCGTATGATTTTAATGTGCGGAAATGGTTCGGCAAAAAGTAAAACTCCAGCGGAATAGTTTGCATACTCTGGTTAGCCCGGTAATCCATCCGCATCTTAATATCATAATGCTTTAATAAAGCATTAGGATTGTTGGGTATATATGTACTGTACGCAAGTTCGTTATTTGTTGAACCGTTTGTAACCAATACCGTAGAAAAGAAATGCTGCTTTAAATTGATCCATTCGAGTTTATTGTTTATCTTCTCGTTTTTTGATTCCTTACTCATACCAATATCCTCAATCGAACTGGTATTAGGATACTTATATACAATTGTAGAATAGTTATTTTCGTTATCAAAGCCTTTTTCCTGCTGGTGTAAGTCTATTATCCAATCAATATCCAGCGAGCTCACCTGCTGAGCCATATGGCGGTTCATATTCACCATATTAATGTCGAACCCAACCCTATAGCTATCTTTTATAATGGTATATAAAAACTCGACATAACTTACCGAGTCCACATATAGGCGAAACGGAATAACCGTAAGCGAATCGCCCTGCTGCACAATTTTTTCGTTGTTTACATTTTGCGGAGTAAAATAGAATGAGGATGTTGAAACTTCCTGGCGCGTAAAAAAGCGGACCGTAAAATCATTTTTATCGCCGTTAAATAATATCAACGATTTTTTCTCATTTTTATCGGCGCTATATGCGTTATACTCCTTCAGCTCTACCGAATAAATACATGCGCCTTTATTGGTAAAAGTAACACGCATCAGGTCGTTTTCAACCGTATAAAACTCCTGGGTTCCTTCAAGCGCGGCGGTCATCAATTTGCCCATTTGCTGGATGTTCTGGGCTTTAGCTATAGCCTGTTTCAGGGAATCTGACTGTTGCGGATCTTCGGTGATAATATTGGTTTCGAACGCCGCTTGCTCAATGGCTCTGACCCGTGCAATCGAATCAGTTTTTAATCGTTCTGCTCGCCGGTAACTTTCTTCTTCGGCTGCATTTTTACTATTCCACCAGCTAAATCCTATTAAAATAGCAGCAACTAATATTAAACCGACGATCGTATTCTTATCCATTCGTATTTTCTATTTTTTATATGATAGATTTTAAATTTATTCATTTCCTGCAATTATTAGTCTACTTCGAGTGTTGCCCGTACAAAATCAACAAATAAAGGATGGGGATTTTCTACCGTACTTTTGTACTCCGGATGAAATTGAACGCCCACAAACCAACGGTGCGAGGGAATTTCGATAATCTCGGCCAGACCCGTATCGGGATTTACCCCTGTAACAACCATGCCTTTTGCGGCTAATTGTTCCGTATAGTGGTTATTTAGTTCATACCGATGACGATGACGCTCCGAAATTTCTTTTACTTTATAGGTTTTACAGGCAATCGAACCCTTATTCAATCTGCACGGGTATGCTCCTAAACGCATGGTTCCCCCTTTTTCGGTTACATTTTTCTGATCTTCCATCAAATCGATAACCGGATATGGGGTTTGCCTGTCCATTTCAGTAGAATTTGCCCCGGATAAGCCTAATACGTTGCGGGAAAATTCAATAACCGAACATTGCATACCCAAACAAATCCCTAAAAAGGGCATGTTATGTTCACGGGCATATTGCACCGTCAGAACCTTTCCGTCGAAACCTCGGCTACCAAAGCCCGGAGCCACAAGTATCCCTTTCATTCCTTCGAGTTGCTGGGCAACGTTATCCGCATATATTTTATCAGAGTTTACCCATTTTAACCGAACTTTACAGTGGTTTACTACACCGGCATGTATAAACGACTCTACTATTGACTTGTAGGCATCGGGCAAAGCTGTATATTTACCAACCAAAGCAATTTCTACCTCCTTTTCCGGATTTTTAAGGCGTTTTAAAAAAGCTACCCAATCGTCCATAACAGGTTCGTTGCCAAGAGGCATATTAAGCTTACGCAAAACTGTTTGATCCAACTTCTCTTTTCTCATCAATATCGGCACTTCATAAATCGACAATACATCAATCGACTCTATTACCGAATCTTTATCAACATTACAAAACAAACCCACTTTACGGCGGATATCATCGCCCAGTTTTTTCTCGGTACGTAACACCAGCACATCGGGTTGCACGCCGTTTTCAAGTAATGTTTTTACCGAATGCTGTGTAGGCTTGGTTTTTAACTCGCCCGCCGCAGCTAGGAACGGAACCAGTGTCAGATGAATTACCAGTGAATTTTCGGTTCCCAGCTCATACCGCAACTGACGAACCGACTCAACATAAGGTAACGACTCGATATCTCCGACCGTACCTCCTATTTCGGTAATTACGATATCAAACTTGTGTTTAGTACCCAACAACTTGATCCGGTGCTTGATTTCGTCGGTAATGTGCGGAATTATCTGCACTGTTTTGCCCAAATAATCGCCCTTACGTTCCTTATTTATAACCGATTGATAAATACGCCCAGTAGTAACGTTATTGGCCTGTGTGGTATGCCTGTTTAAAAAACGCTCGTAATGTCCCAAGTCAAGGTCGGTTTCGGCGCCGTCTTCGGTTACATAACATTCTCCGTGCTCATACGGGTTCAGCGTTCCCGGATCTACATTTAAATACGGATCGAGCTTTTGGATAGTTACCGAATAACCTCTTGCCTGTAGTAACTTTGCTAATGAAGATGATATAATCCCTTTGCCCAACGATGACGCTACCCCCCCGGTTACAAATATATACTTAGTAGTGTGCGGCATTTCAATTTATATTTTGTCAATAATTAAAAATTGAAAGTTGACAATGCAATTAATAACTATAGTTTATTAATTTTCCATTGTCAACTTTCAATTGTCAACCCATTGAATTTATTCGTATTGTTGATCGATTAATTTTATTTTCTCTTCAAGTATTTTCACTTCTTCGCGCGCCTGTTCAATTTTACACTGCACATCGGCAATCATGGCATCGGCATTCTTCGACTTGGCAAAGAAACCAATATTGTTTTCCCACAGGGTAATGTCGTTTTCAAGCTGCATAATTTTATTGAAAAATTTTTCACGCTCGTTACGCAATACCCTGTCAGTCTTATTACTTTGCGAGCTTTGGATATTTTCAATTTTATTACGATACTTCATTACTTTTTTATCGCCATCGCTAATTTTCAATAGTTTAAATTGTTTATCAATAGCTTCCTGGTATTTTTTATAAATTTTTTCCTTTTCCTTTAAAGGTACATAACCAATTTGGTTCCAACGCTGCTGGAATACCTTTAATAGCTCAAAATTAACCGACGAATCATTAGTAGGCTCGAAGTTATTAATTTCCTCTATCAAAGCTTCTTTTGCCTTTAAATTTTCCTCGTAATGGCTATCTACTTCGGAAAAATGGGCTGTTTTACGGTTAAAAAACACATCGCATGCCACACGGAAGCGTTTCCATAATTCATCCGAATTTTTACGGGGTACTGATCCCACTTCCTTCCACTTACGTTGTAAGGCAATTAACTCATCAGTAGTCCTTTTCCAGTCCTCGCTATTCATCAATGCCTCAGCTTGTTCACAAAGTTCCCTTTTCAATTGCAGGTTATTTTGCATATCCTGTTTAAAGCTTTTATAAAACTCGCGTCGGCTAGTAAAAAACTTATCCCTGGCTATTTTAAAACGATCATATACTTTATTACTGTCTTTACGAGGTACAAAACCGACTTCTTTCCAAGTCTGCATTAAATCGGTTAATTCCTGCGAGCGTTGTAACCACTCTCTAGGCGAGGCAGATGTAAACTCAGCAAGAGCCTCTGCTTTTTCGCAAAGAGTTACTTTAGCCTCAAGATTTTTCTGATATTCCTCTTTTCTCGCATCAAAATATTCCTGGTGTTTTTTATTGATTTTAGAAGTGGCTTCTTTAAAACGTTCCCAAATCGATTCACGGAATTCGTGTGGTACAGGGCCTATTTCGCGCCATTCTTCATGGAATTTCTGCAACTGACGAAAAGCTTCAACTACCATATCGCTTTCAAGCAAGGCTTCGGTTTTTAAAACCAATACCTCTTTGGCTTCCAAATTTTTCTTCAAATCTAAATCGCGAAGTTCTTTATTGATTTTCACATAATCGTAAAAAATTTCGACATGATGATGGTATGTTTCCCACAAGGTTTTTATGTAAGCCTGAGGAACTTGCCCAATTTCACGCCAACAGATCTGCAAATCGCGAAACTTTCTGAATGTTTGATTCAGATTTTCTTCTTCGGTAGTCAGGTTCTTTATTTCTTCAATAACCTGTAGTTTAAGCTTATAATTTTCCTCCTTATTGGCCTCTAATTTCGATAAATAATTATCTCTTAAATCCTTAAACCTATTAATAATGCTTCTAAATTCCACTTCAAGAGGGTCCTCGGGAGATACGAAAGGAGTTTCGGAATCGCTCTCTGCATGCCGGAGTTCCAAAGCGTCAATCTCTGCCCGGTGAATTGTATAAAACAAATTCCTAAGGCTCTCCACATCCTTAACAATGGCCTCAATTGGCTTGTTATCAACCAAATTACGAAGTTCCACAAGCAGTTCCGGTTTTTGCATTTTTAAATAACTATCTGCATTCGAGGCTTCTTCTTCAATAAATTCGCTACTTTCCTCTCTTTCAACCGTTACTTCTCCGGCAGGGAGGGCGGTTTTTTCTCCAAGTTTTAATTTATCTGCTTCGCCCGAATTCGTTTCACCCGATAATTCCGTTGACGTAATGTCGTTTACTTCTTGATTGTTAATCGACTTACCTTCATTCATCTGCTCTTCCAATGCAGGGATGTGTTTCTCTTTATTTTCCATAATGCACGCTTTATTTCAATTCCTTTTAGGCTATAGCCCACCATAGACTACAAGCTGCAAATATACGATTTTTCGTTATACTTTGTTTATGTATTATTCTCGATTCATAAATTTCTAATGAACAAAACTCCGCAGCCATCCCCTGATGATTAAGTTCGTGGAATAATATCGTGTTTTTTAATTAGTTATATCAATAAAGCTTTTTTGTTCCTCCCCTGTATTGTATTGTTCTTGTCCGTATTCAATATATGGGGTTCGTTTGCGTATAGTAAAAATTGATGGCATGTTTCCGACAGACAGCAACAACGGATTTGCCCTTTCTTATTTTTGGAGCCATTCTTTCATAAATTCACCCATCGTTGGTTTCCCTTGTGATATGTACGGTAATACTTTCCTGAAGGCTTGGGATGCCGGACTTTTTACCTTGTCAGTTCAGGAAAACATAATACATCCTCCCGTTATATTATTGTGTGGAACGATGCTCGAATAAGAAGTAAAGTGCTCTGCTGAAGGGAATTCTTCTCATATCTAATCCGACTCCCGATATGATTTGTATTATGCTGTTTGCCTGTAATCCAGTTATCGCTGTCAGGTTTGTGCCTGCCATCTGGTAAAGTGTCTCTCTATAGTCCTGTCGGGTGCGTAAATCATTCTTCCCCTTTTACTGGTATTTGCTTTTCGTGCAAGCCGGGCAAGGTACTGATTCAACAGGCTTGTGATTTGAGCATCTACCTGTACCTGCCTTTCGTCAAAAAACATAAAGGTTTCATAATGTAATTTCAGTAAATAAAACCGGTCATCTAGTAGCCTTTAAGAGATTCGGCGATCCCCTCTTCTCTTTTTTTACAGCTGACATCACGCAAAGAGGCCAACTTCCCAACAGCTCTTTCTCCTTAAAGAATGACCATTATGATAGCCAGTCCTATTTTACCGGCCATATCATATGCCACATTGACAAACAGCAGATTCATTTTTACCTAGGCCTTTGCGTTGGATATGCCGGATACGGTCTTATACAATATGATCGCGTTCGCGCATGTAACTGCGAAGACGGGCTATTTTCGCTTCGAAATGAATGGAACATCTAAGAAAAACATACAGGCGGAGAGTTAGAAACCAGCGGCAATTCTAAACATCGGTTTTACGCCCGGAAACCATGCGAAACTTTGTAGAATCTACAAAGCAAATGTTTATTCCTGTCCCTTTTATGATGCTGAAAATGGTCGTCTAATAGACCGAGGCCGATTCCATCGCCGCATCGGTGACGCCACAAGATACCCAGCAGTTCCTTGCAGGACAGCACACCGAAGCTGAAAGTGTTGAACACATGGACGACTGAGATAGCCTTTTCCGCCGCGATTTCAAAATTTATGGCAACATAAATCTCACGGATGCTCATGGATATCCCCACGTTGTGAGAATGGCATATTGAAACTTTGTAAGACGAGATGTACCAGACATCACGGATTTTCTGCTTTGAAAGTAAACGAACGGCTTCGTTACGCTTGTTTTTCTCTTTATTTTCCATAACTTTGTTCCGTTTTTATATAGAAAACGGACAGGCTCTGTGGACCATGTAATAATTCTATGTTTCTAATCGGAAACTAATGACTACATGGCT
>JAISFN010000031.1 GCA_031263585.1 Prevotellaceae bacterium
GACAGTGCAAGAATCCAGTAAACACAGGGATAATTATGTCTTGTCGAGGCAAAATCACGAAAAATAGGACATAATAGTGGTAGGTTTAGTCTGCCTTCCGATTTTTGATGAGATTGACAAAAAACACCTCAGCAGGATAACAATAAAAACTGAAAAAACAAGACTTTATAGACAGACACTAAATAGAATGATTACCAGCAACATAATTGTAAATAACTGATTATATGATATTTTTTAAATTAAATATTTTGTTTTGATGATTTAATAAATATTAAATTCGCTTTTACATGATTGGATGTCAATAAATTGATGCAGCATACTTTTTGAAACATCACTAATAGTAGAAATATCATTTTTATAACTAACATATTATTATATTGGCGATATTTTTTAGTGCGGTTGTTCTGAGTGTTTAAAAGCTTATTAAAGGCTTTTAAAACGTATTTTAAAAGCCCCGAATTTGGTTCGGGACTTTTCGTTTAAACTTGAGGCTGCCTATTAATGGACGCCAATCAAAACCGTATAGCCCAGAAATATTTAATAAAGTTCTAAAAAAAATGGACATTTCATTTTGGCGATTATACTTTTACCATGTTTGGTATTTCATAATATAAATATCCCACATATGCACGTATCGTATAAATTTAATTTGAAATAATGCTTAATGTATTAAATTTTATCCACTACTGGCCTTACAAAATGATACGCTGATTGATTCTTATCTCGTTTGCAAAATATTCGTCATGTGAAATCAGTAAAACCGTTCCTTCATATTTCTTAATAGTCAATGTTATAATTTCCATGCTTTGTATATCCAAATTATTAGTGGGTTCGTCCAAAGCAAATATATCCGGGGTTTTGTTGCTTACTGTCAAACAGCAGAATACCAGTTTTATTTTTTCGCCTCCGCTTAATTTATCACAGGTTTTATCCCATGTGTCAACAGGGAATAAAAATCGGTGTAACAGTGTTTTAAGTTCATATTCCGGCAAATGCTTCCCGTTAAATAACTCCACTTGTTCAAAGACCGTGAGACGGTTATTTATTATCGAATACTCCTGGTCGACATAAATAGAATTGAAATCGGCATGCTTTATAATTCCTTCTTTCGGTTCAAGTTTACCCAATATAATATTCAGCAAGGTGGTTTTGCCACTCCCACTATTGCCTGAAATAATAAACCTGTCTCCACTTTCAATTTGAAAGTCCAGCGGATTTTCCCATAAATTTTGCGTTGTATAGGCAAAGTTGATACGTTGTGCTGTTACCAGAATTTTACCTTTGTGAGAGCTAGCATTTTCCAAATTTACCTTTAACTCTTTACTTTCAGGAATTTTTTCGCGCAGTTGTTTCAAATCTTCCGATATAGCTTCTATTTTCTTCTCGTGCTTTTTTTTTAATTTTGATGAACTTTTTTCAGCACTATTCTTAAGCGTGTTTATCATAATACGCGGAACGCCGTTCTTTTCGGCTTTCTTTTTGCCCCGGACATCTTGTCGCTGCTTACGCTCCGATACCTCGCGGATTGTTTTGCGGGCAAAGCGTAGCTTCCTCTCTTTTTCGTCAAGTTGGGTATGCAATGAGTTCAGGGTTTCTTCTTTTTGCATCTTGTAAAACTCATAATTACCACCGTAAATACTTATCCCATGCTTGCTCAGTTCATATGTCATATCAATCAAATTGAGTAGCGTTCTATCATGACTTACAATAAGCATGGTAGCCTTGTAAGTATGGATAATTTCATACAACTGCTCGCGGCTCTTTTTATCTAAGTGATTCGACGGTTCATCGAATAAAATAATTGAGGGCGAATGGATATAAATGCCCCCTAAAAACACTTTCGTTTTTTCGCCTCCGCTCAGGCAATCCATTTGCTGCCAAAGAGACAAATGCCGGATATCCCACATGCTTAATGACTTCAAAGCCCTTTCCTCAATACCCCAGTCATCGTTTAGTAGGGTAAAATTATCGGCCGATACATCACCGTCTAAAATGGATTGCAGAGCCTTTAACTTGGCGTCAATCCCCAAGGCTTGGGCAATATTCAAATTATTATATTGTCCGAAATGCTGTGGAATGTAATAAGGTTTACTGCTTGTAATTACTTCTCCGACCGAAGCCTTCAGCTTACCGGCAATAATCCGTAAAAGGGTGGATTTACCTGACCCGTTATTGCCAATCAGGGATACTTTCAAGTTACTTGCTACGGTAAAAGTAATGTCCTTGAATAGAGTTTGTTTATCAGAATGGATATAAGAAATGTGCTGTATATTAATACTCATAATCTTTGATTGTTTAAACGATTAATAGTAGGATGATGGGAGCAATGGCACAAATGCCAAAGCAAAACAGGGGTCAGCACAGGTATACATACTACCCAGCTGATATTTTTAAAATAATAAGTAATTAACATGATTTTATCTAAGTTATAGCCCTATACAAGAATATTTTGCATAGGTTCAGTTAAATATGAAGTTAACCGATATACCCCGAGAGAAATTGAGGCCAATGCTTATATAAGCATTATTTACTTAGATATTTTCATTGTAGTATTAATAAAACAGGTTTACAAATGTACAAAACTTTTTTAAGTTTGAGTTATAATAAACAGCCAACATTCCGGGTGAAAATTTATTCCTGATATTTATATTCTTGTAAACAGTTGTGAATAAACAACCTCGCAGCAGAGCTGACGAGGTATTAGCTTAGAACAAAACCAACTGCTGATTATGAATTTTGATATATTCTTTTTCTCGACCTTGAGATTTTACATAAGTTTGAATCGTAG
>JAISFN010000092.1 GCA_031263585.1 Prevotellaceae bacterium
GTTGAATTTAGAACATAATTCATCAAGATAATTGTGTGTGATTTCAGGCTTTATCTTGCGATATGATTTTAATAGCGCTCTTTTAGTTTTACTGACTTATCGAAAGATGTACCCCGGAATACTATCCGCCGACTTTATCTTCCGGAATTACTTCCGCCCAATGCCGAGAAATAAACTCTTTTAAATCGGCATAAAAAGTATATTTTTTCATTACTATTTCCCTAAAATGAGGCTATCTGCCGAACCGTTTTATTGTTTGATAGGCTCGTTTTTCTATTTTTCAACTACTTGCATCTTGATCCAAACCCACATCCAGACTCTAGATTTTTTATTGCCTTTTACCAATTCCGCCTTCCGGCCGAATCGACATCTTCCCTATTTTTCGCCATTTTTTCCCTCCGGTATTTCTTTTGAAAAGAAAACTTATTCATTGATTTACGATTGAGCCCGGAACATACTTCCCTCCGCGTTGACCCATAATTTATAAACTATGCAGCAAAAGGCCGGTTACGATTGAGACCTGTTTGCCTCCGAATTTATTTGTCCGAAACAGTCTTCTTCCTCGATGTTTACAAATGCTTGGCGATAAAGCAATAATGATATGGCTGTTTCGTTTTATGCATAACTGTACCGCTTTTCATGCCGATACCGGTACGGCTCTGTTTATTCTCGCAGCATCCCTTGTCCTGTTTCCAACATAGTCGATGACTACCGCATTGGCGGAAAATTACGCTTCTCATATCATGGTATTCTTTATATCCAAGCTTACAGACAGCTTCATCACGAAATTCAGCCACGTAATTTAATAAAGGCATACGCATATTTTCAGTCATAGAAAATAATCCAAGTAAAGATAAGGATATTCATTATTATTTTGAAGACTGAAAAATTTCCGGCTATAAATAAAAAAAGCTTGTACTATGATATACAAGCCGATAATTAAGTACTATGATCTTTCCTCTTGCTATAATAATAAAATATTTATTGATAAGCTTCCGCCAATAATCTGTCTTTTTGCATTATAGCTTCCGTTCCTCCTTGAACGTAATCTTCATTAATTGCTTTTAGCTTTTGTATTCTGGCATTTTCAACTGGGCTGTAAAGCTTGTCGTATTCGTTGTATTTGTTGGTCGGCATAATAACCTTCATCATTTCGGTACGTTCTTCGTTAATGTAACCCAGTAATTTTTCATAATTAGGAGTTCCTAAAGATAGATCTTCCAAACGTGTTTTAAAATGATATAACACATTGTATACCAGTTTTCCCTTAGCTTTTTCAAGCTGTAAAGTTTCCACTATTTTATTTGCTTCGGTTTGTAATTGCTGGTTTGATCGGTCGCTGTCTTGGGCGGTTAATGCTGTTGTAAGACAAATAGTAGCAATAACAACGAGAATTTTTTTCATGAGCATAGACTTTTAAAAATTTAATTATTTGTTAATGTTTTAAAATCAGCGTTTTATTAGCAATACTTTGCGAATTTTTTCAATATTTTAGTATTTTATTTAAACAACTGGCAAAGCATCTTGTTTATTTAATATTACATTAATACTACAAAAATAAGCTTATTGAAAAACATCCAACAATCTGATTAACCTAATTTAACGATAGTTTTACATAAAATATTATATCAGGAAAGTCGAAGATACTATTGATCCGTATATTGGAGTATTTTATATTGATTTGTGAGTTATTGTGTAGTTAGGGGTACATTGCCGGAAGAAATCAATATTCCGAAATTTCGTATGTCTTTTGTTAATTAAATAGTTGAGAGAATTTACTTCCGTATTTCAAAAGTAATAAATCATTATATATAAATTTGCTGTATAAATCTAAAATCGGTAACTGAATTTACGAGCGAAGCCAATAGTAAATCTTCAATACTTACGAGATGTTTTATGCCGTGGCCGATTTTTGAATTTTTGGAAAGAATAACTACTAATGAATTAGATAATTTAGTACCTTTGTGTTAGGTATCGAAAATTCTGTTAAAATAGATAGATCATGAAAAAAACGTTAAAAATTACAGGGATTATTATAGGCTCGTTGTTAGCTTTAATAATACTGGCAGCCGTACTTGTTCCGGTTCTGTTCAAGGATCAATTGGTGGCAAAAGCCAAGGAACTGGTGAATGATAACATAAATGCCAAAGTTGATTTTAAAGATGTCAGTTTGTCGATTTTCAAAAATTTCCCCGATATTACTATATCGCTAAAGGACATTACATTGGTAGGTATTGATGAATTTGAGAAAGATACACTGGCCTCGATAACATCGTTCAATGCATCGATCAATATCATGTCGTATTTAAAAAACCGTGTTATCGATTTGAAAACAGTTAGTATAAAGGAGCCGCATCTGCATGCCATAGCGCTTGAAAACGGCAAAGCGAACTGGGATATTGCCAAAAGCGATAGTACCAAAACGATTGCGGAGGTAGATACCACATTATCATCCGATTTTAATATAAAGCTCGATAAATTTGAAATTATTAACGGCATTGTATTGTATCAGGATATTCAGGAGAAAATGCTTGTCGGATTGAAAAACCTTAATTTCCTGTTAAAGGGCAACATGTCGAACGATAAAACGGTATTGAATGTAAACGTTTCGGCGGATAATGTAAATTTCATCACTTCGGATGGAATCAACTTTAACAACCTGACATTCGGGATGAATACCAAAGTAGATGCTGACCTTAAAGATATGATATTTACCCTGAAAGATAATGAGACCAAACTAGGGCCTATCGCTTTCCAGATTAACGGCGGGGTGAAAATAACTGGTACAAAGCAGGAAAATATGGATATTGATCTGACGTATGTCGCTAAAATAGAATCGTTAAACGATTTAGTTAAAATGGCCGGCAGCCTTATCCCCGAATCGGGTAAATTGACGACCAAAGGGTCGATGGCCTTGAAAGGCTGGGTAAAAGGCGTATATAGCGAAAAATCGATGCCGCAGGTTTGGGCAGAGATGAATGTCGGCGACGGTTACTTTAAATACTCAAACCTGCCGGAAGCTATCAGCAATATCCATGTCGATGTGAAAGCGTTATACGATGGAAACGACGACACAAAAACAGCGGTGGATGTCAATCGTTTCCATTTCGAACTGGCAGGCAATCCGTTTGATGTTACGGCAAATGTCCGTACACCAATGACTGATGCAAACATTAAAGTTATGGCAAAAGGTAAAATCAATTTTGCATCGTTGGCCAATGCTTTACCGATGGAAGGTATTAACCTTGCCGGTGTTTTAACAGCCGATGTCAGGTTTGCCGGGCTTATGTCGGCCATTGAAAAAGAACAGTATGACAAGCTGAATGTCGATGGGCATGCAAACCTACAGAGCTTGATTGTAAAATCGAAAGACATATCGATGGAGATAAGCATTAGCAATACCGACTTGCAGTTTACGCCTCGTTTTGTCGAGTTGAAGTCGTTTAACGGTAAAATGGGCAAAAGCGATATCCAAATGCAGGGACGTTTGGAGAATTTCATCAATTATGTTATGAAAGGTGAAATGCTTAAGGGTAACCTGAATGTAACATCGAGCTATATCGATTGCAATGAAATAATGGCGGCCTCGGTCGGAGACGAGCATGCCGCCGTAAAGGATACTGCTGCGTCGCAACTGGCGGTAATCGTATTACCTGGCGATATCGACTTTACCATGAACGTTAAAGCTGATAAAATAATTTACGACAAACTTACATTGAATAACGCAAACGGAAATGTTATTTTACGCAACGGCGAACTGATAATAAATAACCTGAATATGGGTTTTGCCGGAGGTACAATGGCTTTAACTGGAAAGTATAAAGCCAGCGACGCCACAAAGGCGGTAACAGGCTTAAATATGGAGTTGAAGAATGTTGAAATAGCCTCGGTACTTAATTCGTTCGAGATGTTCGATAAAATGCTGCCTGTATTGAAGGCTTTGAGCGGGAAAATATCGTTCGGCTTCAACTTTGCTACCGACCTCGATGGTACAATGTCGCCTGTGCTGACCTCGTTAAATGCATTGGGCGCTATTACCGCCGATAGCGTAAAAATTACCGAATCGGATAATTTCAACAAAATTACCTCGTTGCTAGGTTATACCAATACGTCGAATGTTTCCAAAACATTGAAAACTATAAATGCCAATTTTGCAGTAAAGGACGGTAAGGTACAAATTACACCGTTTCATGTTAAACTTGGCGGCATGAGTATGATGATCGGGGGACAGCAGGGCTTGGATCAGATTGCCGACTTCCAGATTGATATGGCTGTTCCAGCCGCGCAGATTACAGGCAGGGCTAATGAACTGATGCAGCAAATAGGCTTAAAAGGCACGACAAGTAACACCATAAATGTGGGTATTGCCGTGGGCGGAACCATAACAAGCCCTTCATTCAAGTTGGTAGCTCCCAAATACATGGAGAGTAAAAGTATTGCCGAACAAGCTACCGATCAGGTAAAAGATTTGGTAAAGGATAAAACCAACGAACTGTTGCAATCGCTTATTGGCAGTAAGAAACCGGCGGCAAACGACTCGACAGGACAAACAAAAGCTGCCACCAAGGATGAAAAAGTTAACGAAGCTGTAAATCAGCTTAAAAACTTGTTAAAGAAAAAATAACATAGTAAGAGGAATTAAAGCTTTTAATTGGATGTGCTATATGCAATTTTTTTAATTTAATAATTAGTAAATGAGTGAATTTAAAAATAATTCTCACATTTTCTGATTGGCTAATTTACCTAAGTACATGACAAAAATTTAAAGACATCTATCTCGGGTATAGTAATCGGGTTAAGTAAGGCTGTTGCAATAAGCTCTAACCCGTATTTAAAGAGGCTTTTCGCCCGTTTCCCGT
>JAISFN010000145.1 GCA_031263585.1 Prevotellaceae bacterium
ATTAGACTCGTAAATTGGTTAAATATAAATGTTTTTAACCGGTATTTCCACCGAAAACAAATCGTCTCGATCCTTTGGAATATGACAAAGAACGCTATAAGCGCCGAAACGAGGTCGAATGCCTTTTCAGACGCCTCAAAGGCTTTAGAAGGGTATGTACCCATTACGACAAACTTGACATTATATTCCTCAATGTCTTAAATTTAGCCCTGATCGTCGATGCCTTATTTTGTGTGAACACGCCCTAGTAAAGATTTAAGCTGACAGGATTCAAAAAAAGAATATGTAAGGATTAAAAATAGATTAAACCGATGCCAGCAGGACAAAAAATTATCAGGAACAAATCGAGATTACCGGAATTGGCCGCGATGTAAGGGGACGTATCCAAAGCATGTAAAGTAATGGGATGCGGCCGCGATAGTTGTTACTGCTTCAAGGCGCTGTACGAACGGGGCGGAGAGTTGGCTCTTGCGGAAATATCCTGCAAAAAGCCCATCATCAAAACAGAGTTGAAGTTCGTATTAAACAAGCGGCAGTTGAGCTGGGCATATCCAATCCGGCTCTCGGACAAGTTAGGGTGTCCAACGAGTCAAGGAAACAGGATATTTTGGCTTCACCGGGCGGAGTTCGCAGCATCTGGCAGCGTAACGACATGGAGATCTTTCAAAAACGCCTGAAAGCTTTATCGTCCAAAGTGTCGCAGGAAGGTATCATCCTGTCGGAAGAGCAGGTAGCGGCGCTGGAAAAAGCCAAGGTGGAAAAAGAGACTCACGGAGAAATCGAGGCTCATCATCCCTGCTATCAAGTCAAGTCAGGGATGCAGGGACACAATTTGCAAGTATTATTTTTTGTCGATAATGGTTGCAACGACAGCATCACCCGTAACATTTACCGATGTACGCAACATATCCAACGGCCGGTCGATTCCTAAAATCAAGGCCAACCCTTCAGCAGGGATTCCAACCGAGGTTAAAACCATTGTCAAAATTACATAGCTGCCTCCGGGAATGCCGGGAGTACCGATTGACGATAAAACCGTCATGCCGATAATAATCAATATCTGCATCAGGCTAAGGTCGATACCCAATACCTGAGCGATAAAAAGTACGGCAATTGCCTGGTAGCAACTTGTACCATCCATATTAATGGTAACTCCCACGGGCAGCACAAAGCCTGCCGTCTCCTGCGATACTTCCAAATCTTTTTCCACAGCTTCCATAGTTACCGGCAGTGTTGCTGCACTGCTGCTGGTGGTAAAAGCAAACAACTGAACCGGATACATGGCTTTCATAAAC
The DNA here is from genome assembly GCA_031263585.1 of Prevotellaceae bacterium. Taxonomy (GTDB): domain Bacteria; phylum Bacteroidota; class Bacteroidia; order Bacteroidales; family UBA932; genus JAISFN01. The sequence goes on from JAISFN010000145.1 coordinate 1,296, forward strand.
TTTTTCACGTTCATGCTCGTAAAACAACGGATAAGTAAAGGGTAAAAAAAGAGAATCAGGATGAACAAGGCTGCAATTACGGTTAGAAAATAAACCCCCAAAGCCGAGAAAATACTTAAATCACCTTTAAAATCGGTAAGCAAACCGGCCATTAACGCGGCAACCCCAACTGGAGCAAAGCGGATAATATAATCGACCATGCGGAGGATTATATCGTTAAGCCCATCGAATAAGTCGAGTACGGGTTTCACCTTAACCGGTAATATGGTAAGTGCTGCAATACCGAAAAAAACAGCGAAAAATATTATCTGCAACATTTTCGAATTATCGGATGCCGCCTTGAAAAAATTGTTCGGCACAATATCATCCAGAAAAGCCAGCGGCCCCTGGTTATGGGCTTGTTCGGCTTCGAGCTTCTTTTCGGATGCAATCGACTGATAATCTTCCTGTATATGGATAATCTGGGTTTTATCAACTAATTTGCCGGGTTTTATTAGTAACCCCATGGATACCCCAAGCAACACAGCGATTACTGTAGTACAGATGTAAATTACGATTGTACGCCCACCTATACGCGAAAACTTGCCGATATCCTTTAACCCGAGGACACCTTTGACAAGCGATATAAAAACCAGCGGTATGGCAATCAGTTGTAACAAGCGGATGAATATCTTGCCCCAGGGGTATATCCAATGTTGCGTAAATTGTACCCCCTTTGTAAAATGCAGGGCAATAATGCCGATAGCGATACCTGCAATCATTCCGAGGAGTATTTGTAAATATAGAGGAGTGGTTTCTCTTTTCTTTTTTTCAAGCATAGGGGTTATGTTTTTTACAAAGGTAAAAGAAAACACTTAAAATCTGAATAACCGAATAGTTGAAAGTTGAAAATGGCATCACGTATCATGATATGCGACACACGACAAATCCCTCTGTTGTAAGGATTGGAGGGATTTCACCCTTCATCATTAACAAATTATCCTAAAAACGAGTGAACATACATGCCCACTCGTTAAGTTAATACATTATCACGCTTTTAAAATCTTAAATCACTTTATACTATATAATCTTACAAGTTATTATAATAATTATTACCAGTAAATTATCAACTATCAATTAACAATCACATAATACGATTATGCCCATTTTACCAAGCAAAAATCTTGCCGGTGTGGTAATCGAGGGTTTTTTATGTAAATGCGTATGCCGACCGACAATATACCCGTATTTTCGGGAATATATTTTAGCGAATAGATAGCAATGCTGCCCTCGTGTGATATACACTCAAATCCTTTCTGAGCTATTATCTTCATCTCGCCGTTTACCAATTGTTCGGCCAGTACAAATTCAACACCAACCTCATCGGGTCGTAACAAGCCCAATGTCATCACAACTTCGGTTTCGTATTCTCCACCCAACAAAATAGGCTCTTTGGTAATGCTGGGTTGGCGTACCGATATTACCTCAACACTGTCCCACTCTCGTAACACCTTGCGTTTCCATTGTGCAAGGTCTTTAGCTTCCTGGTAATCGTTTGCAGCCATTTTTTTATGGCGTTTTTCCAGTTTATAGTAAAAGCGCTCCTCGTAATCGGTTAACATTCTGTTTGTCGTAAAGTTGGATGCAACTTTATCTATCGAGTTTTTAATGCGTTGTACCCATTCTTCCGGAATATTGTTCTGCGTATTCCGTTTGTAAAACAAGGGGGCAATTTCGTTATCAATAACGCTATATATGGTTTCGGCATCCAGTTCGTTCTGGAAATCATCATTTTCATACATGCGCTCCATCGGCAATGCCCATCCGGCATCGGGTTTATACCCTTCAACCCACCAGCCATCGAGTACGCTAAAGTGCATAACTCCGTTCATCACGGCTTTCTCGCCGCTGGTTCCCGAAGCCTCTTGCGGACGTGTAGGTGTATTTAACCAGATATCGACACCTTGAACCAGTTTCCGGGCAAGGTTCATATCGTAATTTTCGAGGAAAATTATTTTTCCCAAAAATTGCGGATATTTCGAAATTTCGATAATGCGCTTGATTAAATCCTGCCCTGCCTTATCGGCAGGGTGTGCTTTCCCTGCAAAAATAAATTGTACGGGATGAGCAGGATGATTAACAATTTCGTTTAACGTATCAAGGTTTTTGAATAACAAATGGGCACGTTTATAGGTGGCAAAACGCCGTGCAAAACCAATGGTTAATTTTTTACTGTCGATTGTTTCGAGTATTTCAACAATTTCGCGGGGGGTATAATAGTTAACCCCTTTTTTATCCGTTAGCCGACGTTTTATATGACTTATCAGGCTTTCACGCAACTCATTACGTATTTTCCATATCTCGCCATTATCCACGTCTTGTATCTTTTTAAACACGGCCTTGTCATAATGGTGGTTTGCAAAGCCTTCGCCAAATTCACGTTCATACAGTTCTTTCCACTGTCTGGCTGTCCATGTGGGGTAATGCACACCGTTTGTAACATAACTTATGTGCAATTCGCCAGGTAAACATCCGGGATACATACCGCTAAACATTTCGCGCGACACTTCACTGTGCAACCAGCTTACACCATTGACTTCCTGTGAAAGATTCAGCGCCAAATTGCTCATCGAGAATTTTTCGCCAGGATTATCGGGGTGTACACGTCCGAGTCCTATCAGTCGTTCCCACGAAATTTGGAAACGTTCGGGGTAATGCGATATGTATTTGCGCAACAAACCCTCGTCAAAGGCATCGTGCCCTGCCGGAACAGGTGTATGTGTTGTAAACAGCGATGACGAACGGACTACTTCTTTTGCCTCATCAAACGATATATTTTTGTCAACCATTAACTGATGAATCCGCTCAAGTCCTATAAATGCCGCGTGCCCCTCGTTACAGTGGTAAACATCGGCGCGTACGCCCAATTTTTGCATGACACGTATACCGCCTACACCCAGCAGCAATTCCTGTTTCAACCGGTTTTCCCAGTCACCGCCATACAGGTGATGGGTAATTGTACGGTCTTCGGGGGTATTTTCTTCAATATCGGTATCTAGCAAATACAACTCAACACGTCCTACACTGGCACACCAGAGGTGGGCTTTCAGCATGCGCCCCGGGAAAGCTATCTCGATAGTTACCCAGTTCCCATGCTCGTCGCGTACCGGTGTTACGGGAATTTTGTCGAATTGTTGCTGTTCGTAGATGGGTACCTGATCTCCGGCTGCCGATAAGCGTTGTGTAAAATAGCCGTAACGGTACAATAACCCGACACCTATAATATGAGTACCCTTATCGCTGGCCTCTTTCAGATAATCGCCCGCCAAGATACCCAAACCGCCGGAGTAAATTTTGAGCGAATTATGCAAGCCGTACTCCATGCTGAAATATGCAATAAAAGGATGTTGCATGTCTTTCTTCTTGCTCATGTAATCCTCAAAACGAGCATAAACCCTGTTAAGACGGACTACAAATTCCTTGTCTTTTTCAAGCTCCTGGTAACGCTGGTACGATATCATATCCAGCATTTGTATCGGGTTATATTCGGCGCGTTTCCAACAGCAATTATCTATCGAGTCGAATAAATCAATGGCATCCTGATTCCAGCACCACCACAAATTTCTTGAGAGCTTGTCTAACGGAACCAAGTTTTCGGGTAAAGTACGCCGTACAAGAATTTGCGACCAGTTCGGTGTTGTATCGCCCGACATCGACTGGGTATACGACATGATTTCTTCGGGCGCTTTAAAATCGTTGTCCTTATAACGTTCCGATACTTTTTCCAAAGCAATATCATAGGCTTTTTGGTAATATTCGATTAAATTATCCCAAAGGGCTGTGCGTGAAATGTCGTAAGCATTTTCTTTAGCTTGCTGATACTCGCTTTTGAGCATTTTGGACTGCTTAAGGATACGCGCTGCAATTTTTTCAACAACAATATTGTCGTTCGTATCGGTACGGTCGATAATGGATATGCCCGGGCGCACCCCTTCGTAATGTGTTTTTACCCATAGCCCAAAACCTGCCAAGGTTGTTGTAATTGTCGGAACTTTAAAGGCCAAACTTTCGAGGGGCGTATATCCCCACGGTTCGTAATACGACGGAAATACCGACAAATCGAGCGCCGCTAGCATGTCGTAATACTGAACATCGAAAATTCCATCGTTACCGTTAAGGTACGAGGGTGCAAAAAATATTTTCACCTTGTCGTTTTTCGTATTCTCCAGCTTATTCGCCTTGATACGATTTAATACCGGATCGAATTGGGGATCGTACAAATTGTGGGTAAGATAGGGGTTTGCCAAAGGCTTCCTCTCATCTTGCGGTATCTCCAGATTTGCAATTAATTCTTTCGAAGCGCCGAGATGCCCTGCCGGAACCAAGATAAAGGCCACAACTTCCCGTGTTAGTTCTTCGCTTTGGTTCAATTTCCCAAGAGCATCAATAAGGACATCAATTCCTTTGTTTTTAAATTCGTACCGCCCGCCAATGCCTACCAAAAGCGTATCATTGCTTAACAATGTACCCAATATAGCCTCGGCAACATCAATAAATTTTTTGCGGTGTTTTTTCTGTTCGTCAATAAAAGCCTGGTCGTTTACGGCAACCAGATCCTGAAAACCGTTCGGTGTAACAATATCTACAGGTTTTGAAAGGAAATGCTCGCACTCTTTGGCTGTTATGTCGCTTACAGTGGTAAAAACATCCGAAGCTTGTGCGGTTATTTTTTCAAGCGATTGTTTCGATATCACGCTAAAATCACGGGCAACATTGTCGGGATTATAGCTGGCAAGTTTATCGTATAACGGGAGGTTGTTGCCTGCAATGCAACGGCCTAGCACCGTGGCATGTGTTGTAAAGGCGCAACCTACCTGGGGCATGTACTGCCGCAAATAAAGCAAACCTGCCCCCGTCATCCATTCATGGAACTGGGCAATGATACGGTCGCGAAAAGAACAATGGAAACGGACATAACTTTCGATTACCTTACCCGATGCATACCCAAACAAAGCCGGTTCGATGTAATCCCATTGTCCTGAAATGGAATCGAGTTTATATTGCTCCCATAAAGATTTGAATATATTGTCTTTTTCCGAAAAAAATGTTGTAAAATCAACTAAAATAACAATCGTCTTTCCGGATATATTCCATTTTCCGGTACGTATTCTCAATCCCTCCTGAGCAGCCTTTGTTTTCCAGGCTTTCATCAAATGTACTTCTTCGATAAACTCAGGGTTGGCCTCATTTTCTTTCAACACATCGGGACCGATGAGTATATGTGCATTTTTTAACAGTTTTGCTTGGCAGGATGCTTTTGTAGAAATAACCGTGTGTATTCCTCCTACTTTGTTACATACTTCCCAACTAACTTCAAATAAATAATCGGGGATGCGTAATTTTTCGTCTTGCATAATGAATATATATTGATAATTTAATATTGTGGTCGGTCGATTATTTTGAAAATATATTCATCTGAAAAACAAAACAATCGGCAACTCAAATAATTCTTCCTTATGTTTACATGGAAATATAAAAACAACCAAAGCCACAGTTTAGTTTTTATACCGTGACTTTGTTTGTTAAAAACTTCAGCGTAAAGCCAACTATTTTTTTGCAGTTTTTTTAGTTGCGGGTTTAGCTGTTGTTGCTTTTTTGGCTGGACTGACTTTTTTAGCAACAGGCTTAGCTGTTGTTGCCTTTTTAGCCGGAGCGGCGGCTTTTTTAACGGTAGGCTTAGCTGTTGTTACTTTTTTAGTCGGAGCGGCGGCCTTTTTAACGGCAGGTTTGGCTGTTGTTGCTTTTTTAGGCGGAACTTTTTTCTCTTCTTTCTTTGCTGCTACTTTCTTTTTTGCAGCTTCTTTCTTTGCAACTCCAGGAAGTGGTCCTTCTTTTGCCAGGTCTGCCAATGTTGTTCTTTTTGCCATTTCTAAACTTTTTTTGATTTGTAATGAAGAATTACTAATTTGATTTGTGGATGCAAAGTTGGAAAAATTTTCAACATTTTTTTCATTTTTCAGCTCCGTATCGATTTTTTTATCAACAAGTTTATTAACACGGATAAGAAAATCGCTTACGATGTTCATATAATTAATGTACGCCTCGTAAGGATTGGCATAGGGATTGAAGTATTTATGCACGTTTCCGTCGGAGAAAAATTTTGTACACATATAATAAAAATGGTCGCTTGCCTGTAATCTTCTCCAATCTGTCATCAGTTCCTCATCATTCAACTCCGCAATAACATCGCCGTATTCATATATCGAATTAAAGGCATCGTCCTGCAATTCGTTTCCTACCCATGCGCTTAAATCGCGCTCTTCGTCTGCCCACGAGATAGCGAAAGGCACGTGTATCGGCGCTACCGGCTGATGTTTTTTTGCAGCTTCGCATGGTGTCAGGAATTCGAAATTTGTTGATGAAAAAACTTTTTCGGGTAAATAGCGCATAAACTCGAAAATGCCCGTCTCGCGCCGCTGATGTTCGCCGAAAGTTTCGTAATCCATAAAAATATTTACAATTTCTTCTTTCGGGTCAAGCTCTTTTAACCACCCCACATATTTTTCGGAGGTAACAGGCCATTCTGACCACGCACGGTCGGAAAAGCGAAACGAAATATCGTCGCTTAAGCGGAAATTGCGCAGCAATACTTTTAACCGAGAGTTGATGGAATTGGTGTACATATAGTTCGGGCTTTTCCATCCTAGTACGTGTTTGGCTCCCTCGGTAAGCATGGTTGTGAATCCCATACCGGCTACTTTGACCCCTATCTCGTCGGAATAAATCAACTCGGTTAAGCGGAAAGTCGTAGGTTTTTGCCCGAAATACCATTCGATTAACTGGCTGTGCAAAGCAACCTGGCGCTCGAATTCGGCCACGTCTTTTAAAACGGCCAGCGAGTGGGCATACGTTTCGCATAAAAACTCGACGCACCCTGTAGCGGCAAGTTCCCTGAAGCTATCGAGGGCTTCGGGGGCGTATAATTCCATTTGTTCAATTGCCTGCCCTGTTATCGAAAATGCAAGTTTAAACTGTTTGCCGTATTCTTTTATCAATTGCAGCAATAGTTTATTCATGGGGGTATAACAACGTTCCGCAATTTTACGCATAATGGAACGGTTGTTAAACTCATCGTAATACTGGTGGCTGCTTCCAATGTCAAAAAAGCGGTAACGACGCAAACGAAACGGTTGGTGTACCTGGAAATAAAAACATAACGTCTTTTTCATATTTTTTATTATTTATTTACCGATCTGTATGTATAAAATATTTACTTGCCGGGGTTATCAGTTTTCTCAAGATTTATACGAGTACGATCTGCTAAAATCGATAAATACCCTCATCTACAAAACAACTATATAGACTTATGTATAGTATAATAGTCATTATTATCAGGATGTTTACGATAATCAATATGCAATTATCAATTATATAAGTTGCTGATAAATTGATTTCACAATATGTGCCGTATCATCCCAACTGAGCGAATTAACTTCTTTCATCCCATTTTTGTTCAATGTTTTTGCCAGGATCGGGTAAGCCAGCAAGCCGTGTATGGCGTCGGCCATGGCATCGACATCCCAAAAATTGACTTTAAGCGCATGCTTTAGCACCTCGGCTACACCCGATTGTTTCGAGATGATAACGGGTACGCCGGTACGTATGGCTTCGAGAGGCGAAATACCAAAGGGTTCCGAAACCGAAGGCATTACATATACGTCGCTGTGGGCATACATCTGATTCACCTCATCGCCTTTTAAAAAACCCGTAAAATGGAAATTTGTACCTATACCCAGCCGTCCTATACGTCGTACCATACGGTTCATCATATCGCCGCTGCCTGCCATAACAAAATGCACATTGGGCATACGTTTGAGAACTTTTTTAGCCGCCTCAATAAAATATTCGGGGCCTTTTTGGAATGTAATACGCCCTAAAAAGGTTACAACTTTTTCACTGATACTGCGCTCGACATTGATGGCTTTGCGTCCCGAAAAATCGACGGCATTGTGAACGGTGTACACTTTCGACCTGTCAATACCGTAGCGGGTAATTACAATGTTGCGTGTAAGATTGCTGACGGCCATAATAGCATCGGCCATTTCCATCCCGAAGCGTTCGAGGTCGTAAACCGTACGGTTCACATTTTCGCCGCTACGGTCGAATTCGGTTGCATGAACATGTATTACCAAAGGCTTACCCGATATGCGTTTGGCGACAATCCCTGCCAGGTATGTGAGCCAATCATGCGCGTGAATTATGTCAAAATCATACAAACGAGCGATTGATGCCGCTACAAAGGCATAACGTATAACTTCTTCCATGAGGTTAGTACCGTATTTACCCGAAAAATTGTATTTCCTGCCCAGATGGCTAAACCCTTCTGTTTTTTTACTGTCGCTACTTTCCTTCATCAGTTCCTCATAACCCTCAATTCCGAGGTATGGGATAAGACCAGAACTTACGGGCAAAAACTGTATATTTTTCCAAAACTCTTCAAAACCTGCAACATTATCAGGCGTTTCAACATCACTTGCATTAATAATCTTACCAATGCTGCTATCTTCGTCTCCCATTGCCTTGGGCATAACAAAAAGTATCTCAACCCCCTGTGCGGCCAATCCTTTTGTCAGTCCGTAGCTGGCTGTACCTAATCCCCCCGAAATGTGCGGTGGAAATTCCCACCCAAACATTAATACTCTCATAAACAAATTATTATTTGTAAATTATTAATCGTTAGTCATTAATGGTTAAATGTCAAGAGTTATGCGTTATCTATCAAATATCAATTAATGAATACTTTGTCCTTTACATTTAACGAATATGACTCATTCATGGTCGGCAATCATACGCATAATGCGCAACAATTCACTCACACTCCATGCCTGCGATATACACCCTCCTGAGTTATGCGGGGGATCGCCGTCGTATACTTCGGAGATGGAACAAATACCGCTCATAGTCATATCTTCTTCAAAATCGTTAACCAGCATTTTTGCTTTGTTTAAAAACGCTTTGCCGTGCAGTTTGAAATTTGCTTCGACATAATGGCCCAAAAGCCATACCCACGCAGTACCTTGATGGTAGGCATTGTCGCGGGTCTCCTGATTACTCTCGTAAACACCCTGGTATAACGGATTACGGGGCGATAATGAACGGATGCCCTTCATGGTAAGCAAGTCCTGGGCTACTTTATCAAGTATTTTTTCCTTGATATCATCGGTAATCGGACTGAACGGCAAGGATACCGCCATTAACTGGTTGGGGCGCACAAATATATTTTGCCCAGCCTCGTCCACATAGTCGGCAAGGCATTGGCGGTCTTCGCACCAGAATGTAGGATAATAATTTTCTTCGATAAACGCCGGGATATCCTTCCATGCTTTTACAAATTTAGTATCGCCTTGCTCTTTGGCTAATTCCAACGTATAGCAAACGGCATTATACCATAAAGCATTTATTTCAACCGCATACCCGGCGCGTTGAGTAACGGGTTTGCCGGCAACAACGGCGTCCATCCAGGTAAGTGCTTTGCCCGTTTCCCCTGCCCAGATAAGTCCGTTCTCGTGCATACTGATGCTGGAATTTTCCCCATCTCGGTAAGCTTTGAGTATGGATTTCATTTTTTTACCGTAATCCTTCCAAACACTGGCATTATCGTCAAGCACTGCGGCATATTGTTGAATTGCCCAGAAATACCATAAAGGTGCATCGGCGGAATTGTATGCAGCCTGATCTTTTCTACCGATATTCGGGAATAACCCGCCTTTCAACTCATGCGACATGGTGTCAAGCACGGCTTTGCAGGTTTTAACATCATCATCTACGGCAAGCGTTAACCCAGGTAGGGCGATAAACGTATCGCGCCCCCAACGGCCAAACCAAGGGTAACCGGCAACAACTTCGGTATTGTGCCCGCGGTGGATGATAAACTGCGAGGCTGAATTGCGCAGGCAATTTAAAAAACTATCCTTGGGCGGACGGCTTAATAATTCCTTTTCAAACTTACGCGAAAGAGTATTGGCCGGATGCTCTTTCAACGATGCTGTAAAAACAATGCTCTCGCTTTTTTTTATCGGCATTTCGAAGTATCCTGGGGTAAATAAATCCTCCTGAAAATCGTACCCTCGTTTTAATTCCTCGGTATATTCGATATTGTAATACCAGTCGGGGTTGGCTATAAACTCGTTTTTTTTGTTTATCTGCATGTATAACGACGGGTAGCCGTTATATAATTTCGATGAAATACCATTTTCCACAACTTTATAATGGGTATCGGCATACATGTTGGCACGGCTCAGTTTATGAATGTTACGATATGCCAGAAACGGGCGCAACCGTATTTTTGTAGGCGAATGCACATCCATTAACGTATAGCGTATCATTAACTGTGCCTCGTTATGTATCATAAGTATTTCTTTACGCAATACTACACCTCCTACCCGGTAAGTAATGGTAGGTGTGGGCTCGTATTCGAAATCGATAATATACTTGTGCCCGCGAGGCTCGTAAACATTTGGGTATTTATGAATGCCTAAATTAAAAAGCTGTTCGTGTTGTATTATCGTTTCATCGAGTGATGATAGCAATACATGGTTTTCGCCGCCGAACTCCTCAATAGGGCAAATTAATAAACCGTGATATTTACGGGTATTACAACATACAATGGTAGTACTCATGTATCCGCCTGCACGGTTTGTACTCAACATTTCGCGCGCAAGTGAATATTCGAGATTTACCAGCTCACTTTTATTAAATTTTAAATAGGCCATATTTTATGTTGATTTGGTTTATTTGTAAAATATTTATCGCTTATTTGTTAACCGTTAATCGTAAAGTATTGATTTGTTAATTAGCTAATGAGAAAATCAGAGAATGTGAGAATTATTTTCAAATTTACTAATTTTATCAAATTAAAAAAAGTCGTGTGCCGCATATCGTGATATATGATATCATTTTAAGTTATCAACTTTCAATTCTCAAATAGTTACGAACGCTCTAAATTATAATATTTTCGTTACAAAAACAAATTTATTATCATGTTTTTTATCGTTTTATAGATTTATTTTTCGATTTGAAGCGCTAAAGCCGTCCGCGCCGGGATATAAACCTTCAGTATGTTTTTTGTACCAGTTACTTGCGTAAAATACCGACTGTTTTCGTCAATGCGGCCAAACCCGTCGAACCGAGCAGAATCGGAACTTAGCGCCACGCGATAACTTCCGGGATCAATTTCGAAACCGTAATCTGGAAATGACTTCGACGGATTAAAATTGAAAATAAACAGCAAATCGCCTCGTTTAAACACTAAAACCTGGTCGGAATTATTTTGGACAATAGCAAACGGCCGGAAATCGAAAAATTGCCCTTGTTTTACCAGTTTGAGCATGGCTTTGTCAAACTCACCTAAAAACCGGTAACGCAAATTGGCATTTTCGGTCATGCTCCATTGCCTGCGTGCATATTTGTATGACCACTTGTTCCCCTCGCGCGGAAAATCAATCCACTCCGGATGTCCGAACTCATTACCCATAAAATTAAGGTAACCGTTACCTGCTGTGGCAAGGCTGATTAACCTAATCATTTTATGCAAACACATCCCCCTATCAATGACAATATCGCGTTCGAAAATGTTCATTGATGTGTACATTTTATCTCCCATCAAACGGAAAACGATAGTTTGGTCGCCTACCATCGCCTGGTCATGACTTTCGGCGTAGCTTATGGTTTTTTCATCTTTGCGTTTGTTGGTTAGTTCGTAAAACATATCACCTACATGCCATTCCTCGTCAGGTTTGAACTTTATGTTTTTTACCCAAAAATCGGCAACGCCCATAGCCATCCTGAAATCGAAACCGATGCCCCCGTCCTTTAGCGGTATGGCAAGGCCGGGCATACCGCTTACATCTTCGGCAATGGTAATTGCACCGGGATATACCTGATGGATAAGCCGATTAGCCAGTGTAAGGTATGCAATGGCATCCTCATCCTGGTTGCCGTCATAATACATCAAATAATTGGTAAAATCGCGGCCTATGCCATGGTCGTAATATATCATGCTGGTAACCCCATCGAAACGGAATCCGTCGAAATGAAATTCTTCAAGCCAATACTTGCAGTTCGAAAGCAAAAACAGTATGGTTTCGTCTTTCCCGTAATTAAACAGGCGCGAATCCCAAACCGGGTGTACCCCCTGCTCGCCCGGATGAAAATAAAGGTCATAGCTTCCGTCAAAACGGCTTAATCCTTCGCTCTCATTCCGCACGGCATGCGAGTGTACCATATCTAATATCACGGCAAGGCCCAGGTGGTGGGCTTCGTCAATCAGTTTTTTAAGTTCGTCGGGTGTGCCGAATCGTGAACTTACCGCAAAAAAGTTCGATACCTGATAACCGAACGAGCCGTAATACGGATGTTCCTGTATAGCCATCAGTTGTATAGTATTGTAGCCATTTTCGGCGATACGCGGCAATACTTTACGCCGGAAATAATCGAACGAGGCTATCTCCTCCTTTTCGGACGACATGCCGATATGCGCCTCGTAAATCAACGGATTGTTGACCTGTTGCGGACGTTTATATTTCCATTTATAAAGTTTTTCGGGCTGCCATACCTGTGCTGAAAATATTTTGCTTACAGGGTCCTGCACTACTCGGCGGGCATATGTTGGTAGACGTTCGCCCGTACCCTCGTCCCAAATAACCAAAAGCTTATACAAATCGCCATGATGCAGTACATCCAAAGGCAATCCGATTTCCCAATTACCGTTATTTGTTTTTTTTAGCTGATAGTTTTCATTCAGAGCCCAGCTTGAGAAATTTCCGATGAGGTATATTTTATCGGCATGAGGCGCCCATTCGCGGAAAACCCATTTGTCGGGATATTTATGTAACCCATAGTATAAATAATTGTTTGCAATATCGCTTAATTGCTTGCGATTAGTTAGTTCAGACTCTTTTAACACTGCTTTTTGTAAGCGCCGCAATATAATAGGCCAATATCTTTCGAGGTCGGAATCGTTGAGGACTAATGGGGGTAATTTCATCTTCAGAACTTTTAAATATTACAGATAAAGCATACAAATGCCCGAAAAGCAAGAAAAAACTTTACTATAACCTAATAAATAAACAAACAAACAATGGAATAGTAGGAAAATTCAACTTAATATAGAGATTACAAAGATAAATAAAATAAAATTACCCGAAACATGTTTTATAGTGTATTCAAGGCAATCACATGAAAAACGATTAAATGTAAAATTGTTTATATAAGCAATATAAGTCTAATTATAGATGTAAAAATAAAAATACCGGATTACCTGCAGTGAGCTCGCAAAGTTCGGGTACCTCGCCTATAGCTTATAATAATGTAAAGTTTTTATATATCTAACCCTTACCATGTTATCATCAGGGCAAGCACATCAAAATAATGTTGATTTATTAAATATGAAATTTTCAGTATGTTACAAGCTTATCATTTTATTATTTAGAATCATTCTAATATTTTTAAAAATGCTAATATTTTGATAATAACAAAATTATATGTATAAAATATTTTTGATGCGTTTGCCCTGATGTTATCATTGCTTTCGGCGAACTCGCAAGTTCAGTTCTGAATGAAGTAAATGATTTGAAAAAGAGATACTTAATTTCACTTAGCATGACAACTTGCTAGCGGTTTAGTATCCATTCTCAACTTTCAATTTTCAATTAATAAAGTCTAATACGTATATTTCAATATTTGAAATTCCGTATCCCCTTCTTTAACTATATTTGCTTCTGTAAGATTTTGGGCATCAATATACGAAAGTCCGGTATAACAATAAAAAATTTTATCAGTTAAACAACAGATATTTATCGGAAAGAAAAAGAGCAATGGGTAACGTATATGGAAACAGGCGAAGTTCTTTCGCCTGCTTTGGTTTACATCGTTTCAAATAACTCTTTGACAAAAAAATGAACTGCTGAAAGTTTTTAAATAGAAATGTTTTCAAAATGAGTCATTTTAATTTACATATCAGTTGTTTCAGAAAGATTGCCTCATCAAGAAATCTTTCAAATGTATTTGTTCAATTCCGTTGTAATCGCCCGAACTAAATTCATCCATTGTTACTACATATTTCGGGTAATTGTTTTCTATTTTCAGCAGGTTGCCAAATTCCCGTTGAATGGCGCTGTTTTCGGAAAACATATAGCAAACCTGAATATAAACCATTCGTCCGTTTTTTTCAGCCACAAAATCGACTTCCAACGATGATAGTTGCCCTACATGTATTTTATAACCCAAGTGCAGCAAGTGAAGATATACGGCGTTTTCCATGAGTTTGTGAATGTTTTTGCGTACATCAAAACCACGAATGCAGTTGCGCAAGCCCAAATCTTCAAAATAATATTTCTCGCCAACCTCGAATATCTTTAACCCTGCAATATCGAACCGTTGTACTTTATGTATGAAATAAGCATTTGACAAGGGCTTCAAGTAGTTCAAAATGGCTTGTGTGGAAACCGAAGTATATTGTGATTTCAAATATTTGGCAATATTACTCGCAGAAAACATGTTCCCGACATTATCCGCTAAAAATTCCACCAAATTTTCAAGAAACGCCACATTCCGAATATTTTCGCGTGCCACCACATCCTTCAAAAGAATGGTGGAATAAACGTTGCGCAGGTACTCAAATACGGAAAATTCTTCCAATCCGATGACGTACATATAAGGCATTCCGCCAAGTGTAAGGTACTTGCTTAATGATTGGGTAGTGTTTTCCAACGAAAAGAAGCGGCAAAATTCATCATATCCCAATGAGTGTATCTTAAACTCAATATACCGTCCTGCCAAGAATGTAGCCAATTCACCCGAAAGCATGTTAGCATTGCTGCCACTGCAAAATATATCGCAGCAATTTTCTGCCAACAGACTTCGTAAAGTCTTCTCAAAGCCTTTTATTTCCTGTATTTCATCAACAAACAGGTAGTTTTTTACATCAAGTTTCAGCAGGCTTTTAACTTCTTTGTAAAACACTTCATCGTCTGTAATGTGTTGATGCGGTTTCAACTCTTTGCTGATGTAAATGATGTTAGCCGACGGCGCAGTTTCGCGTATTTCCTTGATGATTTGGAAAAGGATATAACTCTTTCCCACACGTCGCTGACCTGTAATGACCTTGATAATTTCCTTATCAATAAACGGTTTTATCCGTTCCGTGTAAACGGGACGCGGAATGAACGGTCTTGCTTTTAGTATTTCGTCTATCATATTTGATGTTTTTCTACAAATATAACAATTTGTCAATTACAATTGACAAAAATCGAATTATTTTTTATCAGCATGATACAAGTCTTCTTTCGTTTGGTAAAGTTACGAGCTATAAATGTGTCCAGAATGTCGTTTCGTCATAAGCAAAGTGGGGTTTCGTCAAAAAAATTTTATGTAACCTTGAATTGCGCTGAATTTTGCCGTGCCAAAAGTCTTATCAATAATCAAGGATATGAAAATTAAGTTCTATTCAAGCGTTTTGCTTTTGGTTGGAATCAGCATGTTGTATGCAATCGGACTCAGGATATCGGAAGCGCTCAATCTGCCGTAAAGATATTCATTTGGATGAAAACTATCTGGTGGTAAGGGATGCCAAGAACCGGACGGAAAGGATGGTTCCCATATCCCAATCCTTATTCGACATATGCAAGCAGTACGTCTTTTACAGAGAAAAACTCCCCTTGAAAATAGACAGGGAGTCCTTCTTTTTAAGCTTGTCGAGACGCAGATGCAAGGGGAAGCATACGATACATCGCTGGTTTAAGCTAGTATTAAAGGATGCGGGAATACCCTATACGGGAAACCACCACGGACCAAAGTCAGAAAGACGCCATCTGGGTACTCAAACAGAATGGCAGCATCTGAGGTGGGAGTGGACAAAACCCTTATCAGGTGTTGCAGGG
Source organism: Prevotellaceae bacterium (assembly GCA_031263585.1). Lineage (GTDB taxonomy): Bacteria > Bacteroidota > Bacteroidia > Bacteroidales > UBA932 > JAISFN01. Next base: position 17,213 of record JAISFN010000145.1, read on the forward strand.
CTTACGAAATGAAACGCCTCGGACTAGTCAATAAATCACTGATTATATGACTAAAAACCAATATATTTTGCAAAGCCTATCCCAACGCAAAGATTCGCCGCTTCAACTCGCAAAAAAATATTCCATTCCTGAAACAATTATTTTTTGTTTTTATTCAAAAAGGATTTATATTTATCCCTAGTTTTTAAATCAAAAAGCATCTTTAATCATGTCGAAATCTTTCGAAAATTTCTTACAGGCAATGTCCGGTGTAGCGTTCTGTAAACCACTGAGTGGCACGATCTTTATAGAGAGAGCTACCTGCTAACTTCCATATAAAAAAAATTCAAATTTCAAACTTCCAGGGAACTATATTTTTCCTATGGGTTCCTTTTGTTTTATATTCCGGAAAGTTTAGAACAAAAACTTTCTTGGAATTCCGGATATCGATTTCTACAGGATGGAAAAATCAATCAAGTTACACGTATATACATAATTCACAATTCAGGAAAACGATCATCTCTGTTTCGTTTAAGTATTTGAGCGACGAAGCGCATTATCAGTTCCTGCATTTGTTTCATCAGTTACTGATGGAATTTCCTTCGCGAGCAGCATTGTCTCTGTGTTTTATCCCGAATTTGTCGATTTGCCGCATCGGGAAGAGCAAATATCAATGCGCAGAAGAGCAGCGACTACACGCACCGTACCGCCGAAGCCGACCATCGCGACGACCGTCTGATAACGAGCATCCACGAAAGGGTCGGTGCCGCGCTGCATCACATTTGGCGAAATCCAGGCCAGATCGCTATTTCAACGACCACAACCACCATTCCGCACTCAAAAACATCAGGACGGCAAACGTGGAGACAATTTCGGTACAGCAGTTCACCGGAGAGGCAATCACGCCCATTCCAACGGTACATCTCGAAGATGTGGAACTGTTTTTTGTCAAAGATTTTACCCTTGCTTACAATATCCAGCGGGGCGTCGCCGAAATGAGCGTCGTTGGAAAGGGTAATTATGCCGGTAAAAAAATGTCATCTTTCATATCGAGTAAATGTAAACGTCCTGTCAGCGGTCTTGACCGGGAAAAAGTGTGAGATGAATGCCAATCATCAATAAAGACGGACAGAGGAGCAGACGCCTCTCAAAAAAACGGGCGGATTACTTCCCATGAAAAGCCATACGAGTAAAGGGGAAAATTCATTTTACCTAATAAAAAATAATCATGAAATGGTATTTAAAAGTTTTAAGACAGTACGCTGATTTCAGCGGAAGAGCAAGAAGAAAAGAGTATTGGATGTTTGTACTGTTCAATATCATCTTTTGCGTAGCAGCGGTAGTTTTGGATAATATCGCGGGATTAACCATATCAGAGGCAATCCCTTATGGCGTGTTCTATTCCCTGTATGCGTTAGCGGTTCTTATACCCAGCTTGGCAGCGCTTGTCAGGCGGTTACACGATGTGGGTAAAGGCGGGGGATGGATATTTATATTCCTGATCCCGTTGATAGGGGGTATTTGGTTACTGGTTCTTATGTGCCTGGATAGCGAGCCAGGAAGTAACAGATTCGGACAAAGTCCAAAATAAAATGATGCGATGTTTTTAAAAAATCGGATCTTATGGAGACGCAGAGTTCTGCGTCTCCATAAAATCCGACATAATGAACAATAAATAATAAAATAAAAGGGAAAATGAAAAAATAGTATTCGTATTACTCGCAGCAGTAATTGCCGGTTGCGCAACAGGCGTAACAGACAAAGCGACAAAAAAACAGCTTTGGAAGAAACCGGGTTAAAAGCATAGAAGAAACAACGTACGATGCGATAAAAAAATTCGGTGAAATAACCAAAGGAAAACGACAGGAAGGTTCAAGCGCAGATTCAAGTAGTCAATGCAACTTGTTTGTAAAACCTATTTACCGGCGCCTCAAAATTAAGCAATTTTCTTGGCCTTCTGTTAATTTTGATTTGAAAAGATTTGATATCATCATCAAAGTTGTTAAAGCTTTGTTTTTTAGGAATGTACTGTCTAGCGAGTCCATTTGTATATTCGTTGAGCCCTCTTTCCCGGAAGGAATATGGAAACGTTTCTATCACAGTAAATAGTGATAAAGTATGGTTAGGTTCGCTGAATTAATCTGACATAATTACTACGTACATAAGCAGCGCATTTAGGCATATAGGCAAGAATAGGTCATTTGTATTGAAAAAAGTAAAATGAAAAAAATAACAGCAACTATAATTTTTATCCTGATAATTGGCGCTGTCAACGCGCAAAGTTGGCAGGGAATTGTTACCCACAACGGATACCTGTGTCATTCGTTAGGTTCGCTGGTCAATCACACTGTTTTGGCTGCCAAAGGAAAAGATGCGTTAGGCGCCGAATGGATTAATGTTAAGGTCAAAAGTCCATACCGGTGGAGCGATACGCACACTGCCAATGCAACAATCAACGGTATCAGCACGCAGCTCCACTACAGCAAAGGGCGGATATATTTATCCGTTCTTGTATGTGGAAACAAAGTGTGTAACAGCGAGATTTACGACAACATTATTCTCTATCAGAACAACGACTGGCAGGGTAACAGCAGAGCAGTAACACTCTCGTTAAAAACTTTGGAGATTAACAAACTGCCACTTAACAGTAAAGAATTTGAAACATACTGGTGAAACATAAAAGTCCGAATAAGGAGCGGACGTAAAATACAGCAGTTCCTCTGTTCTGCTAAAAAACAGAGAAAGTTCTTTGACATATTGGATTGTGTGAATTAAAGGGGATAATGCTACCGATTTGAAACAAAATACAGCTAAATTTACCCCTGATTTAGTACGATTTCTTTGAAAACATACCCCCTATTTGAAACAAAAATATTATCTTTGCAAAAATTTTGAGGAATATGTTTGAAAGAAATATGATTACGGAATTGGAGCAGTGGGCTGCGAAACAAAATCGCAAGCCATTGATCTTAAGGGGAGCTCGGCAAGTTGGCAAGACAACGCTCGTGGATAGTTTCTCGAAAAAATTTGAGAATTATCTGTACCTCAATTTTGAAAAAAATCCGAGTGCGATGACTTTGTTTGAAAAGGAACAGGAGATTGCCGATCTTTTGGCTGAAATTTTTCTGTTTTGCAACAAAGAAAACAGGCCGGGTAAAACGCTTTTGTTTATTGACGAAATTCAAAACTCAAAAACGGCAATTACCGGACTGCGCTATTTTTACGAGGCAAAACTGCCTGATTTGTATGTAATAACAGCAGGTTCACTGTTGGAAACGATGTTGAACAAAAAAATTCCGTTTCCTGTCGGGCGGGCTGAATATCTGGCTGTTCGCCCATGCGTTTTTAACGAATTTCTGCGGGCTGTTGGCGAAATGCAACTCGAAAAAGCCTTGCTCAATTGCAAAATACCGGAAGCATTGCACAGTAAAACCAAGAATCTGTTCAGTACTTTCACGCTTATCGGCGGAATGCCCGAAGTAGTTGCCGATTATGCCGCAAACAAAAATTTCGTAGGGTTAAACAGTATTTACGAAAGTTTGCTCACAAGTTATCGCGATGATGTTGAAAAATACGCCAAAAACGATACTATGGGCAATATTATCAGGCACATTTTGCAGGCAGGCTGGAAGTTTGCAGCAGAACGCATTACTTTGGGCGGCTTTGCCGACTCTTCGTACAAGTCGCGTGAAATGGGCGAGGCATTTCGTACACTGGAAAAAACTTTTGTGCTGGAACTTTGCTACCCCACAACCGACACGCTTGTTCCGGTGGCAAAAGACCTGAAACGCTCGCCGAAATTGCTGTGGCTCGATTGCGGATTAATCAATTATGCCGCAAATGTACAAAAAGAAGTGTTTGGAGCTGTAGATATTTTAGATGCGTGGCGGGGAAAAATTGCCGAACAGATTGTGGCGCAGGAACTTTTAGCTATTGACAGCCGCGTTTCCAACCAGCGAAATTTTTGGATACGGAATAAAAAAGATTCCGATGCGGAAGTAGATTTTGTGTTGCAACACGACAGCAAAGTTATTCCTGTTGAAGTAAAATCGGGGCATAATGCGCACCTGCGTTCCCTGCGCCTGTTTATGGACGAAACGCCGCACGACATAGCCGTAAGAATTTGGTCTCAACCGTTTTCTCTTGACGAAGTTATAACGCAAAAAGGCAAAAAGTTCAGGCTAATCAACTTGCCGTTTTATTATGTGGGACAACTCGAAAAGATATTGAAACAATACTCGGAATAAAGCAAAAATGCACGCCATTGCGGTATTGACCCGCAATCTCTAAATCACACAATCCAAATATAATAAGCAGAGGATTGTGTGATTTATTATTTGTAGATAGTTGAAAGAAAAATAAAGCCCGAAGTAAGGAGCGGGTATAAAACATAATAGAAATGAAAAGGAAAATGTATAAAACAGTGATGATTGCCGTAGCGGCAATGTTTATCGCAGGCGCGGCAAACGCGCAAACAGAAAAAAGTAATTCCGAAAGCAAGACAGTAACAGGACAACTTGCTCAAAGATTGGATAATTATGATCTCATCCATGTTTATTGGAGTTTTTATGATAAAGGACGTGTTCCTTCTGCATTAAGATGTAGCATCGTCAATGGGGATTTTACCGTTGTTTTGCCTGCTATTCCTCAAGATTACTTGCAAAAACCTTCTAATTTTTTTCAAAGCCCGGTAAAAACGAGTAATAATGTTAACATAGGACAAGCATGCTTTTTTGCTTATACTTCTGCTTCTCGAAAATATAGTGGAGATTTATATCCTGTGGGTAGGGGTGGTGAAGGACATTATATTTACGCTGCCGGAGACATTAATATAACAGGAGAAACTCCTCTCGGCAAACTCAATTTATTGCTAAAACAAGGTTGGAATAGCGTTGTGAAGGATAAACAACAAACATGGATTGTATTGGAAATACCATTTGATTGGATGTGGGATCAATAATTTGTCCGAATAAGGAGTAGACGTAAAACATAAATAGAAATGAAAATGAAAATGTATAAAATAGTGATGATTGCCGTAGCGACAATGTTTATTGCAAGTGCGGCAAACGCGCAAACACTGGACGGGACAACCTGGTCTTATGCTGAACGGGTATATGGAGACAGTAAGATTTCCGAAGTTACAACGTATTTTGCATTTACCTCGCCGACAAGTGTAATTTGGTATTTTGGCGCTCCCGACAACTTTGTTTTTCCGGTGGGTTTTGGTTCTTACGATGCTAAAAATAGCGTTATAACTTTTTCACACACAAACCCTTTGCATAAAAAAATTTCGTTGTATTACGGAGATAACACAATAGTATTCGGTTTCCGTATTGTAAACGGTCAGGCACCAATGACTTGTAAGAATGAAAAAATAATGAGACGCTTTACGGGAGAACAACCGTTCAAATTAAACAGGGAAAAATACAGTTTAAAACCAAATTCCAAATTGGCAGGAACAAATTGGCGTTATAATATTGATAATAATAATAAAGGTACATTATATTTTAAATCAGCGAACGAAGCGCTAATTGACGGAGAAATACATCCTTATGTCTGTTTGGGAAATAGCGTATCTATTAAGTCGGGTGACAATCTTGGAGAAAATATGTTAGGAATATACAATAGCGAAAGTATTAAGTTATGTCGTGGCGGGATCGAAAATAAAATGCGTGATATATGTGTAATTATAGAAAGAATTAGGGAATAATTATAGATGTCCGAATAAGGAGTGGACGTAAAACATAAATAGAAATGAAAAGGAAAATGTATAAAACAGCGATGATTGCCGTAGCGGCAATGCTTATCGCAGGTGCGGCAAACGCACAATTAAAAGGAACGGTTTGGTCACACACCCAACGAGGCAATACTCACAGCGAATTGAAAGAGCAAACACAGTATTATGTCTTTACTTCGGAAACAAAAGTAATTGTGTTTCTTAGCGCGGAAAGGAATTATATGTATCCCGTAGGTTTTGGCGATTATAATCCCAAAAATCAAACGGTTACTTTCCTCGATTCCGACCCTTTAAGCATTATGGCAGGCAGGGAAAGGCGAACTCTGACAGCTAAATTCAGTATAAAAAACGGACAGGCAGAACTGTCTGCCAAAGGGGAAACTATAATATTCACCAAAGAAAAATACAGTTTAACTCTTTCTTCAAAATTAACGGGAACAAAATGGAACGCAACTTCCCAATACGGGCAATACAATAATGTTACGGTTCAGTTCCGCACTGCCAATGAGGTGTTGATTGATGGCAAGGTATACCCATACGCACTTATTGGCAATCAGTTATCAATCAGTTTTGACTCTGATGAAGCGCTTTTGGGAGAACTCCATGATAACAGCAAAAACCGAATTTCTTTGTATTTTGGCTCTGCGTTCAATCATATAAAAGATGAAACAAGCATGGTTCTGGAAAGATAGTGAATAATAAAACATAAATAGAAATGAAAAAGGTAATTACATTTATTTTGGCAGGAGCAATGGCATTGGGTCTTGCTTCGTGCAATTCGATGGAGAGCGATGCCAAGGAATTAGTAAAGCGGGGATACGAAATTGGGAAAATATATAAAGTCCATGATAACAGCAAGTCTAAGTTTTCGAGTTCGGAAGAAAAGAAAATACGCAACTATACGGAATATGTCGGCAAAATGCTGGAAAAATACGGTAAAGACAGTGAAAGTCCTAAGAAATCCAATCAATTAGTTGAAAATGAATTAAATAATTTAAAATCTTCCGTAAGAGGACGGAAGTAAAACAAGTAAAATTATGGCATACATTAGATTTCCTAACCGCGATTTAAGAGATGCTTTTTACGATGCAGTCAACAACGCTAAAACTGATGGCGGCGATTGGCTAATGCGTAATAATGTCAGTACTTATTCTGATGATTATATTAGTTATGACCGCGATAATGTTCGAGATTTCGGTCTGTTTGGCGAGTTTATGGCAATGTACAAGGGAAAATTAGAATGAAAAATTCAACTCTGATTCAGGGGTAAGCCGCGGAAGTATTGCCTCCGATGATTGGGATAGCTTTGCGCCGCATTCAAGGGCGGAAACCATCGTGCAGGAAAGGAACATACCGTAGGTATCGAGGGGAATAATTGTCGGCTGGGGCATCGCATCAGGCGGGCATTCCATAAAACTTGCCGCTTCTCCAAAATAATACGCGGCGTTTAAACATATTTTAAAGGGCTTTTAAAAGCCCTTTAAAAGCATTTAATCCCGCTTTCTTTTACAGCAATTTCGACTTTGTCTATTTAGCATACTTTGGAGAACGCCGCCTGAAATTTTAGCTTGTGCCAGTTGCCAAACATTTAAAAGCGGCAAATGCCCCGTTGGCATGGACAAGCAAGCTTATGGTCGCCGAAGCCTACACATTGCACGATGCTTTAATCGGCTATGTAAATAACGAAATCAAATTAAGAAATACGCGGCCGGGCTGCAAAAGCGTATACAAAATACCCGAAATGCGGCAAAAAAATAGCGTGGGGTTTGCCGGTTACAAGTTGGTAAAGCCAGCAAAATAAAAAATCCGGAGCGATAACTCCGGATCTCCTACCTAACCTGAAACTCAACCATGTAAAAAACAATCATTAAGAATTGATGTTTATCAATCTTTGCTACATTAAAAACAACAATACTCCGGATTTGTTGACGCCGCAATGTTAAAGTATTAAAAAAACAGCTTAATGGTCAAAAGGAAGGGTAAAATTGGCTTGTATTTCACTAATATTCAAAAAGGATGAAGCTATCGAAAAATGCTTTGAAATACTCGCCGATAAAAATTCTCCACCTTGTTTTTGATAGTCCATTATGCTTACTCAACTTAGTTTTCAAATCAGTAAATTGCCCTTCTAATGCATTGTTTGTATTCGGAATGCCAAGTTCAAAATAGTCATACCAAGCCCGCAAGTAAGGCATGTTCCGTTTTTGGCTTAAATAGGCGCTGCGAAGCCTCTTGCTGACATAGTCGCTCTTAACTGTATGCTTATCCTCAGTACGTTTTTTTCAACAGGTAAAAATATTTCAGATTGCGAAAACTGCCGTAGTGAAAACAAATCATAAGGGTAATAATTTCAGCATTGGACATGGCAAATGAGCGGTTTCGATGCCGTTTACCATCATTGGGAAAAATCTGGTGTTTTTCGATTTCTTTTGAGAGCTCCTTGCAAAAATCGTCCGCAATACAATACATTTCGATAATTTTATCGACGGCAAATTGTGCCACAATTTTTATTTATATTATTGATTTATAGTTATATACTATAATGAAAATTAGCCAATTCGCCAATTTTTTTTCATGCTTTTTTTACGCCAAACTCAGGTTATGAAATTTTTTTTGTTAAAAAGAACTAAATACATTACATTTGTCTCCGGAATTTGTTCTCTGCGATAGAAGATAAAATTCCTTAATTGAATGACAGTTAAAACAGCCTAAAACCTGATTCAACTTGTGAATTTCTTTGGTAAAATTCCCGTTGGACAGTTTGGTATGCCTAAATCTTCACTACATGTAAACATGACTGTGGTGTCCCTAGGTATTATATTTATCGCAGCCTATATAATTCAAAAATTTTATTTGACCGGCAAATGCCGCATATATCATTATTGCTTACATAGCAATATGTGTGGCATAAATATTGCAGAGAGAGAGAGAGAGAGAGAGAGACTGACGGCCAATATATAAAAAATAAAACATTTAAGCAATACGCCTTGCGCAAATTTTTGCGCAAGGCGTATTTGTTTATATTCCACTGCTAAACAAGGATTTTAAAAATTGATTATGGCTTTCGCCAACAATATCTTTTGGTATGCTGTTCGGGTTACCTATTGCAGAGAAATGATATTTAAAAAACATTTAGATGCTTTGAATATCGAAAACTTCATACCAATGCAATATACGCTGGTGGAAAAAGGTGGAAAAAAGCGAAAAAAATTAGTTCCGGTTATTCATAACCTCATTTTTATTAAAGTAACAAGAGGTGTCCTTGACGGAATTAAACAAAAAGTCGAAAATGAAACTCCTATTCGCTATATCATAGATAAAGCTGTTAACCGTCCGGTTACAGTTCCTGATAAACAAATGGAAAATTTCATTAATGTATCCAAACATTATGATGAACAAATAGTGTATTTAGATATATCTACGCTAAAAAAAGGCGATAAAGTCCGTATCACCGGAGGACCTTTCTCCGGAATCGAGGGAGAATTTTTACGCGTTAAAGGCGACCGTAGGGTCGTAGTTAACCTCGAAAATATTATGGCTGTGGCAACTGCATTTATACATCCGTCATTAATCGAAATTCTTCATGAGCAAAAATAGCAAAATACAAAGGCTGATAAGGCGCTTTATCCGGCAACGTTATCTAAATTACTGGATTGTCTTGTCAATTGACGCTTTTCTTTCAGCGATATCGTCAGCGGCGGCATATTTTGTAGTGAGCCGTTTGGTTCGAGTTGATAGTACTTTAAAAGAAATGTGCTGCATCTTAAGTATATCATTTCTTATTAGCGGACTAGCGTCACTGGCGCTCAATACCTACCGGCACATTATCCGCTACTCTACCCTTAAAGATTTATGGCGGACGGCAGTTAATGTACTGTTTAAGATATCAGGGATGTTTGTTGCTGTGTTTTTTGTATTTAACTGGAAATATCTAACAGGTAATCAACTGATGTTATGTCTGATATTCGATGCAATGTTTACAGCCGTATTGATGGTTGGCGTCAGGGTACTTATGCTTGTTTGCCACGAGGCGCTTTTTAGGGAAAAATCTTCGGAACAGGAACCGATACTTATTTATGGGATAAATGAAAAAAGTGTCGCATTAAAACTACGCTTGCAGGACAGTACCCGCTATGAAGTTATAGGCTTTTGCATTAACGGGAATAATTATAAATCGTACAAAGCGGCCGGATTGCCAATTTACCATTTTAATAACGAGATTTATTTTCAAAGAATTATCGAGCAAAAAGGAATAAAAGGAGTTTTGTTTGCCAAACAGCAAGATATATATAAAGAACGGGATAGATTAATTTTATACTGCGGAAGCAATAGAATAAAAACATTGATAGCTCCGGGTATTGACGAAGCTAATGCTAACAATATAAACAAAGGAATCCGTACCTTAAAAATAGAAGATTTGCTCGGGCGTGAGGAAATCTGTATCAATATGGATGAGGTAATGGCCGATTTCCGCAATAAAACAGTTCTGGTAACCGGAGCGGCCGGGAGTATAGGCGGCGAGCTTTGCCGGCAAATAGCCACTTTAGGCGTCAAACAACTCATATTGTTCGATTCGGCCGAAACGCCATTGCACAACATTCAGCTTGAACTGGAAAAAACTTTCTCCGGTTTGAACTTTGTCTCAATTATCGGCGATGTGCGGATAAAGGCGCGGGTTGAGATGGTATATGAAAAGTATCATCCTCAAATAGTTCTTCATGCCGCGGCCTATAAACATGTGCCGTTAATGGAATTAAACCCTTGCGAGGCGGCGCTTGTAAATGTGATTGGCACCCGCCATGTAGCAGATATGGCGGTGAAATACGAGGTTGAAAAAATGATTATGGTTTCAACCGATAAAGTTGTGAATCCTACAAATATAATGGGCGCTTCAAAACGTTTGGCCGAGATTTATATACAATCGTTAGGATGCGCTATTGAAAATAAAAAACTGAATGGTAAAACCCGCTTTATCACTACCCGTTTTGGGAATGTTTTGGGCAGTAACGGTTCGGTAATTCCCCGTTTTAAAGAGCAAATTGAAAACGGCGGTCCGGTTACGGTTACCCATCCCGATATTATCCGTTTTTTTATGACTATTCCCGAAGCTTGCCGACTTGTTCTCGAAGCCGCCACTTTAGGGAAAGGTAATGAAATATTCGTTTTTGAAATGGGTAAACCGGTTAAAATTGTTGATTTGGCCAAGCGGATGATAATTCTTGCAGGTTACAAACCCGATGAAGATATTAGAATAGAATTTACAGGCTTGCGCCCGGGCGAAAAATTATACGAAGAGTTATTGAACGCCGACGAAAATACAATACCTACAAACAATAAAAATATAAGCGCGGCTAAAGTGCGCCGGTACGAGTACTCGTCGATAGTTGAAACTTACAATGAGCTCGAAATCTTGTCATGGCAAATAAAAATTGACGATACTGTACGTTTAATGAAGCAAATGATCCCCGAATTTATTTCGCAAAACTCAAAATACTGCGATATCGATAAAGAATTAAACCCGAACGTCAATGGTACAAAAAAAAGAATAGCTGTTGAGGGCGTTTATCAATTACATTTTAATACCAATAACGAAATATAAGCTGATTTATGAATAAGTATCTTGTTCCGATTTTCTTATTTATGTGCTTGCTTTCATCATGCAACACCTCAAAAAAAATTGTTTATTTACAGAACTCTGTGAATAATACTCCCGAAAAATTCGAAACGAATTTGGGCATTGTTATTCAGCCTAAAGACATGTTGTCGGTTATTGTTTCAAGCAGAAACCCGGAACTGGCGGCTCCTTTTAATCTGCCTATGGTATCGTATCAGGTAGGGAGCGAAATAACTTCGGCGGGAGGCGGTCAACGTATATTAGGCTATGTAGTGGATAATAATGGTAATATTGATTTTCCCATACTAGGGCAAGTTAAAGTAGCCGGACTTACCCGTTGGCAATTATCCGAAATGCTTAAGCATCGGCTGATTAACGACGACTTGATAAAAGACCCAATCGTTACAGTCCAGTTCATGAATTTTAGGGTTTCGGTTATGGGAGAAGTTAATTCTCCCGGAACATACAATATCAATGGCGATAGGGTTACTTTATTGGAAGCCATTAGCTTAGCCCGCGACCTCAGCATATTCGGCAAGCGCGGTAATATTGCTGTTATCCGTGAAAAAGATGGAGAAAGGACTATTTACCGCGTCGATTTACGTTCAACGGATTTATTCAATTCTCCTGTATATTATCTGCAGCAAAATGATATTGTTTATGTTGAGCCAAACAAAGTACGCGCAGGGCAATCGACAATTAACGAGAACAATTTTAAGTCGGTAAGCTTATGGATGTCATTAGCCTCGTTTATTACTTCATTGATCGTTCTTATTGTAAAATAAACATCCTATTATAAAACTAAATACTTATTATAAAGCATGGTAGAAAACCGGAAAGCAAAGAGTGAAGATTTTCAAATTAGCGATTTATGGATAAAACTTGTTCGTAACTGGTATTGGTTTGTATTATCAGCTATTGTGTGTTGCGGATTAGCTTTTTTGTATCTCGAAAGAACGCCGAATTTATACGTTTGCAATGCGGCAGTCCTAATTAAGGATGGTTCGCGAAATACCGTGAATGAAGAGATGGCCGTTTTTCAAGACATCGGCATGTTCAAAGTCAACACAAATGTTAATAATGAAATAGAGGCATTTAGGTCGCCGCATTTAATGCAGGAAGTTGTTCAGCGCTTAAATTTGGATATAGAATACCGCATTAAAAACCGGTTGAAAACAATAGAGCTTTATACGCAGTCCCCAATTATAGCCTCATTTCCGGAGGCTCAAAGTCAAGAATCATTTTCTTTTACGGCCAATTTGCGTCCGGATAGCGGAATATATCTTTCGGAATTTATGAGAAATGGAGAAATTTTGGGGGAGCAACAACTAAAGGCCGCATTTCATGATACGATATCTACTCCTGTGGGTCGTGTAATTATTACGCCTTCTCTTTATTATACAAAAGACTTTAACGCTCCCATCAATATAGTAAAGCGGCATAGCCGGGCTGTAGCGTCGGCATTTATAAGTAAATTATCGGTTTCCCTCTCCGAAAGAACAACCATAATCGATTTAAGGCTTACCGACATTTCAATCCGGCGGGCCGATGATGTTTTAAATACTTTAATCGCTGTGTATGACGAAAACAGGATAAAAGAAAAAAGCCAGATAGCTATCAATACGTCTAATTTTATTAACGAACGCCTTGCTATTATTGAGCAGGAATTAGGAGGTATCGATACCGACATAGAAAAATATAAAAGCGAGCATTTGTTGACGGATGTGCGTTCGGCCGGAGCGATGTTCATGAGCGAATCAAGCGAGTATTCATCTAAAGCCTTCGAATTGAATAACCAACTCTCTATTGCCAAATATATCCGTGATTATTTAGTCGATCAAAATAAAGCGATGGAATTATTACCGGCAAATTCCGGGCTAAGCAACCTTAATATACAATCGCAAATAGGAGAGTATAATTCATTATTGCTTAAACGGGAAAACTTAATAGCGAACAGCAGCGGGAAGAATCCGTTGATTATGGATATGAATAACTCGTTAAGCGCACTAAAACAGTCAATTATCCGCTCAGTCGACAACTTAATCGTAAGCCTTAATTTGGAAATATCGGGCATCAAGGCCCAGGAGTCGCAGACGGTAAAACGTATTGCATCCAATCCGGGGCAAGAGAAATATTTATTATCAATAGAACGCCAACAAAAAATTAAAGAGTCTTTATATCTTTATTTATTGCAAAAGCGTGAAGAAAATGAACTGTCGGGCGCTATTACCGTGAGTAATACCCGAATCATAAACCCGGCTATAAGTAATAATACTCCCGTTTCCCCTATTTTCAGTAAAATAATATTAGCCGCCTTATTGATCGGGCTAGCTATTCCCGCCGCTATAATCTGGATTAGAGAAACGCTTAATACAAGCATCAGGGGGAAAAAAGATTTAATCAATAATCTTACGATTCCTTATTTGGGCGAAATTCCTTTAGCTTCCAAAAGGGCTTTAAAAGTAGATAAAAAAGGGCTTATTATTGTTCAGGAACAGAGCCGCGATATTGTAAGCGAGGCATTCAGGGTTGTACGTACCAATATGGATTTTATGCGGATGAGATCGCAGAACTTAAAATCCATAATGTTTACATCATTTAATCCAAACTCCGGAAAAACATTTCTAACGGTTAATATGGCTATGAGTTTCGCGCTGACAGGCAAAAAAATAATGGTGATAGACCTGGATATGCGCAAAGCCTCGTTAAGCGAATATATATTATCGCCAAAAACGGGGATATCGAACTATTTAAGCGGAATGCTTACTAACATCGATGCAATAATATGCAAAGCGCCTTTTCATGCAAATATGGATATCATCCCGGTGGGAGTAATACCGCCAAACCCTGCGGAACTTTTACTAAGCGATAATCTCAAAATTTTACTGGACAAATTAAAGGAAAGCTACGATTATATTTTTATCGACTGTACTCCGGTTGAATTGGTTGCCGATACAGCTATTGTAGGGAAACAAACCGACCTTAGCATATTTGTAGCCCGCGAAGGTATGTTGGATCGTAGATTATTACCCGAAGTAGAAGGCCTTTATAAAAGCGACGCCTTCAACAATATGGCGGTATTGCTCAACTGCTCGCGGCATGCCGCGCGTTACGGATACCATCGTTATGGCTATTATGGTTACGGGCATAGCGGTAAATCGAGACGACGGAAATAATGTTCGGACTTTTTCGTAAAAGTATTATCAGCTCCGGCATATTAAACAATTTTACCGATATCCATACGCATATTATGTATGGGGTAGACGACGGTATGAGAACAATTGAAGAAAGCTTTGCCGCCCTCGACTTTTATGAAAAACAGAATGTAAAGCGCGTGTATTTTACGCCGCACATAATGGAGGACTTGCCAAACAATACCCCCGAGTTTTTAAATAAGCGGTTTGAAAAGATAAAATCAGTTTATAACGGAGCGCTTGAATTGAAACTTGGCGCCGAATATATGCTGGATTCTTCTTTCGCAAAACAGCTCGATAACGGTTTATTAACAATACTGGATAACAAGGTTTTGCTTGAAACTTATACAATGAACGAGCCTGTCGGCTTCGAATCGGCATTATACGCTATTCAAAAAAAAGGATATGATGTTCTTTTGGCGCATCCCGAGCGCTACAGCTACATGACGATGAATGATTACCTAAAATTTAAACGGCAAGGCATTTATATACAGCTTAATATATTATCATTATTAGGGGCGTACGGGCATTCGGCCAAAATAAAAGCGCAGGAGCTGCTTCATAATAACATGTACGATTTCGTAGGGTCGGACATGCACAGCTTAGGCTTTCATTCAAAAAAATATCAAAACAAAGGGTTAAAAAATAGGGAAGCGGACTTATTAAGCAGTTTAGTTGAGAAAAATAACCGGTGAAAATGATATCGGGCAAAAAAATATTAGTAACAGGCGGCGCCGGCTTTATCGGCTCCCATTTATGCGGAAAATTACTGGACTTGGGAAATACGGTTGTTTGCCTGGATAATTTTTCAACAGGGAAATGGGAAAATATTCAGGCATTCTTATCTAGTCCTGATTTTATAGTAATAGAAGGCGACATTCGGAGTTTGAATGTTTGTCGAAAAGCTGTCGAGGGCATCGGCTATGTATTGCACGAGGCCGCCTTAGGCTCGGTTCCCCGTTCGATAAAAGACCCCATTACAACAAATGAGGTTAATATTTCGGGCTTTTTAAATGTATTGCTGGCATCGAGGGATGCAAAAGTAAAACGCTTTATTTATGCGGCCAGCTCGTCGACATACGGCGATTCAACATTGTTGCCGAAAGTTGAAGACCTAATCGGTAAGCCGCTTTCGCCTTATGCCGTAACAAAATATGTGAACGAATTGTATGCCGGTATTTTTTCAAAAACATACGGAATGGAGTGTATCGGCTTGCGTTATTTCAATGTATTTGGGCAACGGCAGAACCCCGATGGAGCTTATGCGGCGGTTATCCCATTATTTGTAAAGAAACTGATTAAGCGCGAACCGCCGATAATCAATGGCGGCGGCGAATATTCGCGCGATTTCACATACATAAAAAATGTTGTGCAAATGAACCTTCTGGCGCTATCCGTTCAAAACAAGGACGCCTTAAACACGGTATACAATACCGCGTTCGGGGAACGGACAACTCTAACGCAATTGGTTAATTACCTCAAGGAATATTTAGGCGGATACGACCCTGAAATAAAAAACATAGAAATTGTTTACGGGCCGAACAGGGCCGGAGATATCCCCCACTCTTTAGCCAGTATCGAAAAAGCCCGGAAATTACTGGGCTATAATCCCGAATACAGTATAAAAGAGGGTTTAAGGGAAGCCGTGGAATGGTATTGGAATAATCTAAAATAATATGAACGATATAAAAATTGCGGTTATCGGGCTTGGCTATGTCGGGCTGCCTCTGGCGCGTTTGTTTGCTACAAAATATACGGTTGTGGGTTTCGACGTTAATAAAAACAGAGTAAGCGAACTGACGTCGGGCAAAGACCATACGCTGGAAGTTGACGAACAAACATTACAATCCGTACTGAAACGGCATGCCGATGATAATACCGGCCTGTTTTGCTCATGCAATATCGACGATATAAAAAATTGCAATTACTATATAATAACGGTTCCTACGCCTGTCGACAAAAATAACCGCCCCAATTTAACCCCGCTATGCAAAGCCAGCGAAACCGTTGGCAGAGTTCTTACAAAATATAATATAGTTATCTATGAGTCAACAGTATACCCCGGAGCAACCGAAGAGGATTGCATCCCTGTTATTGAAAAAACTTCGGGATTAAAATTTAATACCGATTTTTTTGCAGGCTATTCGCCCGAACGTATTAATCCGGGAGATAAGGAACATACTGTTGAAAAAATAAAAAAAGTAACCTCGGGTTCTACTCCTGAAACCGCCGAAAAAGTAAATGCGCTATATGCATCGGTAATTAGCGCCGGGACGCACCTTGCTCCA
Organism: Prevotellaceae bacterium; assembly: GCA_031263585.1. Taxonomy (GTDB): domain Bacteria; phylum Bacteroidota; class Bacteroidia; order Bacteroidales; family UBA932; genus JAISFN01. The sequence goes on from JAISFN010000145.1 coordinate 34,025, forward strand.
AGCATCCGGGTTGCCGAAGCCGCAAAAGTGATCGAAAACTCGCAACGCGATATTAATATTGCTTTTGTGAACGAACTGAAAAAGATATTCGACCGTATGGATATCGATACAAATGCCGTGCTTGAAGCGGCCGGTACCAAATGGAATTTTCTGCCGTTTAAGCCGGGGCTTGTCGGCGGGCACTGCATAGGGGTCGACCCTTATTACCTGGCGCAAAAAGCGCAGGAATACGGTTATCACCCCGAAATTATACTTGCCGGTCGCCGTATGAACGACAGCATGGGCGAATACGTTGCCGACGAAGTGGTAAAAAAGATAATAAAACAAGGCATATGCGTAAAAGGCGCTAATATTCTTATACTGGGCATTACATTTAAAGAAAATTGCCCCGATGTGCGCAATACAAAAGTTGTGGATGTAATAAATGCATTAAAGGAATACGACGTTAATATTACAATATTTGATCCCTGGGCCTCCCCCCAAGAAGTAAAGCATGAGTACGGTTTGGATATCTTAACTGAAATGCCCAAAGCTAAGTTTGACGCGGCGGTGCTGGCGGTAGCGCATAGGGAGTTTAAAAATTTAGATATCGATTCATGTTCAAATCTTATGTATGATTTAAAAAGATGTTTGTATGAAAACGAGATTAACTCATCGAAATAGACTCTAATCAGTGTCGGATAATTCATCAAATAATAAACGAATAGCAAAAAATACGTTAATGTTGTATTTCCGTATGTTTTTGATTATGGGAGTTACTCTTTATACATCGAGAGTAATACTTAAAACTCTTGGCATTTCAGACTTCGGCATTTATAATGTAGTAGGGGGTATTGTTACTATGTTCGGATTTTTAAATGCGGCAATGTCTATGGGAACCCAACGTTTTCTGAATTACGAGATGGGCAAAAACAATTCAAAAGGATTGAAAAATGTTTTTATCATGTCGGTAAATATCCATATCATCATAGCTATTATCGTTTTATTATTTGCTGAAACATTAGGATTATGGTTCCTAAACGCAAAATTAAATATTCCGGTCGATAGGATGCAAATTGCGAATTGGGTATATCAATTTAGTATTTTTTCCTTTATCATCACAATAATTCAAGTTCCTTATAATGCGGCAATAATTGCTCACGAGCGAATGAATATCTATGCATATATAAGTATAGTGGAGGTTTTATTAAAATTATTGATAGTTTATTTATTAGTTTTAATTTCTGTTGATAAGTTAAAGTTATATGCCTTTCTAGTTTTTGCAGTTACCTTTATTGTTGCATTGATATATAGGATATATTGCATTCGGAAATTTGAAGAATGTAGGTTCTCTTTTTTTTGGGATAAAAAACTATTCATGAATATTATGGGATTTTCAGGTTGGAATTTATTTGGTCAAATCGCCCAGATATCAACAACTCAAGGCGTTAATATGGTATTAAATATGTTTTATGGAGTAGTTGTTAATGCCGCTGTGGGAATTACAAATCAGATAAACGGGGCTATCACTTCTTTCGTCCATAATTTTCAAACCGCTTTTAGACCCCAGATTACAAAATTGTATGCAAGCAATGAAAAAGATAAGATGAACAAATTAGTTTTTCAATCTTCAAAATTTTCTTTCTTTTTACTTTATCTGGTTTCGATACCCATTATTTTTAATATAGAGATGGTTCTGAAAATTTGGCTGGGAGACTATCCTGCTTATTCGCCCATTTTTTGTGAATTACTTATTATATATTCGTATATGGAAGCTATTGGAATGCCTTTAGTTATTACAATTATGGCAAGCGGTAAGAATAGGAATTATCAGGTAATTGTTAGTATTATAATATTTTTAAATCTTATCCTTTCATATTTCCTTTTAAAATTTGGATTAAATCCCGATATCGTTTTTTATGTAAAAATATTTCTATCTTTTTTTGTTTTATCAACCAGAATGTATTTTTCTAAAAAACAATCGGATATATCGCTTAAAGAATTTTCATTAAAAGTATTATGGCCTGTATCATTAATATTTGCATTTAGTTATACGTTTATCAGGATTGTAAAAATATATTTTTATGATAAGGTATCAATAATTTTTTCAACATTGGTTATTGAGGTGCTTTTATTGTTAATAATTTACTTCTGGGGGATGAATAAAAACGAAAAGTTTTATATAAATAATTCAATTTCAAAATTATACATGAAGTATTTCAAATGAATAAGTCCATTTTAGGATTGTATTTTGAAGAGTTCATCGTGGGTGAAGAAATATCGCATTCTTTATCTAAAACTATATTTGAAAGCGATAATAATTTTTTTAGTCTTTTGACGATGAATCATCATCCTGCCCATACAAATATAGATTATGCACAAAAAGAGCAACACGGGCAGATTTTAGTCGTAGGAACATTAGTATTTTCTCTAGTTGTTGGGATGACCGTTCCTGATATAAGCGGGAAGGCTATCGCTAATTTAGGATATGAGAATATTCTACATTTGAATCCGGTATTTATTAATGATACATTATATGCTAAAACAAAAATTTTAGACAAATATGAATCTAAAACAAAGGCAGATCGAGGTGTTGTTTATGTGGAAACTACCGGATATAATCAACATGGAATAGATGTTATTTCATTTAAAAGAAGAGTATTAGTAAAAAAACAAAAATAGATATTATGAAAGTAGACTATTTAACGAGGAGTTTAATGTTTGTACCTGCTCATAATGACAAACTAATGGAGAGCGCATTTACAAGTAATGCTGATGTTCTGCTTTTAGATATTGAAGATTCAGTACAACCTGATTCAAAAAAACAAAAAGCAAGAGATAATATTATTCAATATATTCAAAACAATAAATTTAAAAACAGAAAAATATTTCCGAGAGTAAATGATAGGGAAAGCGGACATTTGCTGAAAGATGTTTATCAGCTTACAATAGATGGAATAGAAGGATTCATGTATCCCAAGGCAAAGAAAGGAGAAGATATTTATTTCTTTGGTAAGTTATTGGAGACAATTGAGGCTGAAAAAGGTTTTCCAATCGGCACGTTTAAAATAATACCTTTAATAGAAACGACAGGAGCGATAATAAATATTAAAGAAATATGCGAGGCATGTTTAAACAGAACTATTGCCGTTGCATTTGGTTGTGAAGATTATATGACTGATCTTCAAGGAAAACATGATGCCGATGGACAAAGTATCTTTTCTGTTCGTTCTATTATTGCGATAGGAGCCAGGGCGGCGGGCATTATCCCAATAGATACTGTTCACATAAAAATACATGATCTTGAAGATTTAGAAAAAAATTTAGCAATAGCCAAAAAATTAGGATTTGAAGGTATGTTAGTTCTAAATCCCAAAGAATTACCTTTAGTTCATAAATATTTTTCGCCAACAGATGAAGAAATTGAATGGGCGAATGAAATAATAAAGCATTCTATTGAAGCCGAAAAAAAAGGACAGGGTGTGGCTGTTATCGGAGATAAATTTGTTGGGCCCCCTATGGTAAAAATGGCAAATGATATCTTATTAAAATATAAAAAAATTAATGAGTATGATCACATATAACGATTTAGTTAATGATATAAAATCTTTAGGGATCAAAGAAGGCGATACGTTGTTTCTAAGAGTCTCATATAAAGCAATAGGAAAAATAGAAGCTGGTCCTAAAGCATTCATTGATGCCTTATTAAACGTTATTGGAAAAGAAGGTACAATCATACTTACGGCATTCCCTAAAACATATAATCAATTACTTCGTTTTTTTTACAAAGGTAAAATTTCATCAGCAAATAATTTAATGAAACCAATAACCGGAGTTATGCCCATATTTGCCTTAAAGTATCCATCTGCAATGGTTTCAAAAAAATTGCTATTTCCATTTGTTGTTATCGGAAAACATGCAAAATATCTCACAGAAAACCATACCAATGAAAAGGATGGATATTGGTTGTTGAGAGAAGCAACTGAAAAATTTAATTCGAAATGTCTAAGAATTGGAGGAGAAAGTCTGACTGGAACCACCCATTTGGCTCTCACTGAAATGTTAAGAAAATATGATTATTATCAAACAAGATCATTCTATGGTTTATATATAAAAGAAAATGATAAAATAAGTTGGCAAATAAAAAATAATACTACTTTTTGTATAAAAGGTTTTAAGAAAATGTATGATCAATTAATTTATCCCAATGTAGGTAAAAAAGAGGGAAAAGTAGGGAATGGATATGCAATAGTTACAGAGATGAAAGAAACATTGGCAAAAGAAAGAGAGATTTTATTCAGAAATCCAATAGAAATTCTTTGTGAAGATTCTGATTGCGCGATATGTAGAACATCTTTTACTTTTTCTGATTCAACCAAAGGTAAATATTTAATCAATCAATTGTTTAGATTGAAACTAGGCAATATTAAATTTATTCTTTTATATATTTTATATGGAAGAAAAATACAATGAGCAATATTTTGTAAGTTTTTATAAACATACTAAAAGAGCTATTTAAAAATATAAAAGACAAGAAATTCGCCTTTATTAATTTTTGTGAAATGCTTGGATGATTGAAAACATATACTAGTCGTATAATTAATCGGTTAATTTTTTATAAAAGACAAATTAGGTGAAATTTTTTATTGCTTTTATAAATTCAATTAGAGAAAACATATGAAACATGATTTATCCATATCATTTTTAAATAAAAGTATATTCCATTTTTTGTAATGTTATTCTTTTTAGTGTTTTTTATCGAATTGGTATTTATGCAGGGGATATCTATGTTTTTTCCTGTGGGAGACCCTGATTTTTACGCCCTGCTTTTTATTTTTATAAATATACTATTTGTACTGTTTTATCTTTTCCGTATAAACCATACTATATTTAGCGCTCTGATATTCATGGGATTTTTACTCCGCGTCGTTTTAATGTTCGCTGATTATTACCACTGGTTTCCCATATTAAATTCAGGGGCCGATACTGAGAGGTTTAACCGACTTGCATTAAAAAACGCTTATGATCCAGGATTTGAAATAGGAGGATATGTCGGTTTTTTGAGAATTATATATACATTAACCGATGCTTCACGATTAATAGCGCAATATGTAAATGTTTTATTCGGTTTAGGGCTAATTATAGTAGTTTATAAAACTTTGATTTTATTAGATATATCCCATAAGCTAACACAAAACGTATTGTTAATAGTGATTTTTCTCCCTAATTTAATTATTTTTTCGGGGATATTATTGCGCGAGGCTTGGGTTGAGTTTTTTGTAGCTGCTTCGGTATTTTATTTTCTGAAATGGTATAAAAATGGCGGATATTGGCATCAAATCGCTGTTATAGGATGCGTGTTAGCGGGCGCTTATATGCATTCAGGAGTTATTGGCTTATTAGTTGGATATATTGTCGCTTTTCTCAGCTATACCCCCAGTTCGGGCAAGCTTAGTTTCTCCGGCTCTACAATAGCTAGCTTAATTGTACTTGGGGGATTATTGATTGTTTTTATGAGTTATGGCGATTTATTTACAAAAAAATTTGCTGATTACGATTTTGAATCGGAAGAGGATTTTCTTAACAAAGTCAATAAATCAATAGGAGGAGGTTCGGATTATTTAACTTGGATAAATACGAACAGCGTTTTCCAAGGATTTTTGTTTGCCCCGTTAAAAATGTTTTATTTTCTTTTTTCGCCTCTACCTACCGAATGGCGGGGAGCTAACGATATTATCGGATTTTTAATAGATGGAGCGCTATACCTTTATTTGTGCGTACAAATATTTCGGGCAAAAATAACTAATCAAGTACAGGAACGTTTTTTAAAAAGATACCTTATCGCGGCTTTAGCGCTAACAACATTTGTTTTTGCCTACGGCACTTCTAATGCAGGCACCGCTTTCCGGCATCGGGCAAAAATAGTGTCGTTAATAATTGTAACTTACGCTATTTCTGTTAATTTCTCAAATAAAAATAAAAACAATTATATTGTAGATGATACGAGTACTTCAGGTTTTTGCACGGATGGATAGAGGAGGGGCCGAAACAATGATTATGAATTATTACCGTGCAATTGACCGTTCAAAAATTCAATTTGATTTTGTTGTAAATACAACTGACAAATGTGCGTTTGATGATGAAATCGAAAGCATGGGCGGTTTAATATTCCGATTTCCGAGATTGAATGGTATAAACTTGTTATCGTATCAAAAAACATGGAAAAACTTTTTTAAAGCATATTCAGATTATAAGATAATTCATGTTCATTTTTTCAAAATTGCAGGCGCAATATTGCCCATTGCAAAATCATATTCAATTCCGGTAAGAATAGTTCATATGCATACAGCTCATCCTAACTATACTCTTCATCGAAAACTAGCATATGAATTTTTAAGATTTTATGCCAATAAAACTATGACGCACGCTTTTGCTTGCGGTAAAGATGCTGGATACTGTTTTTTTGGAAAGCGCCAATTTGAACTATTAAATAATGCTATTGATGCAGAAAAATTTAAATTTAATTTTTCGCGGCGAACTAAAATTAGAAACGGTTTAGGATTGGAAGATAAGTTTGTTGTTGGCCATATCGGACGTTTTATCTCACTAAAAAATCATACATTTATTGTAGGTATATTTAAAAAGATATCTAAACTCAATGAAAAAGCAATATTGCTTTTGGTTGGAGACGGGCCTTTGCGGCATGAAATAAAAGATAAAGTTGATGGGCTAGGATTGCAAGATAAAGTTAAATTTGTCGGCGTTCGTGCCGATATCCCTGATCTTTTGCAAGCTATGGATGTATTTTTGTTTCCCTCTTTTTTGGAAGGCTTGCCTGTAACAGTAGTAGAGGCTCAGGCGGCAGGACTTCAGGTAATAGCCTCCGATACAATTACAAAAGAGGTAAATATTACTGATTTAGTTCAAAATTATTCGTTAAATGAACCGCCCTCTATTTGGGCTGAGGCCATTAACAGTTATGCAAAAGGATATATTCGCAAAGACACTTATTCCCAAATTGTAAATGCAGGTTATGATATTGAAATAAATGCCAAATGGCTTGAAAATTTCTATGAAAATGCTCTAAAAAATGGATAAAATAAGGATTCTTTACTATGGCCTATCAACAAAGCAGGGAGGCATTGAGATTTATCTTAAAAAGATATTTGACAATATAAATAAAGAACAATTTGAACTTTCTTATATTAAGGTTGCAGATAAAGTTTGTTTTGAAGAATACCTTAGTAATCATGGAACCAGCTTCTTTCGTATACCATCTCGAAAGAACCCAATAGTTCATTATAAGTCGTTGAGAAAAATATTTTCAGAGAATCATTTCGATATCGTTCATTTGAGTATTAATACTTTAAGTTATTCTGAATTAATATTTGAGGCACTAAAGCATGGGTGCAAAGTGATAGTCCATAGTCATAGTTCGAATAATGCTGGAAGTAGAATAACGATGATTCTCCATAAAATTAATAAGTTTTTATTGAGGGATAAGCCTATAACAAGAATTGCAGTTTCTAAAATTGCAGGACAATGGTTATTTGGAAAGCATAAGCCCTTCTCGGTTTACCCTAATGGAGTTAATACAGATAAATTTTCTTTTGATCTGATTGCAAGGGAATTAATTCGAAAGGAATACAATATAAAGAAAGATGAAATATTGATAGGACACATTGGTCATTTAGCGTATCCAAAAAATCAATCTTTTTTAATAAAAATAATGTTTAAGCTATTAAACATAAATAAGAATTACAAACTTATGTTAGTTGGCGATGGCGCTGATAAAAAGAATCTCATAGCATTGGCTCAAAAATTTGAAATAGAAGATAGTATAATTTTTGCAGGGGCACAAACTCATACAAATAATTTTTATTGTGCATTTGATATTTTTGCCTTTCCCTCATTTTTTGAAGGATTTGGCAATGTTGTGTTAGAAGCACAAGTATCAGGACTTCCAACAATCGTTTCGGATAGTATAATTGATGAAATTATAATTAGTAAAAATGTTATAAAAATGCCTTTAATTGAAGATTGTTGGGTTAATTATATTTTGAATTTATCATTAAACGACAAAAGGATTGAATCCCAAAATGTAGTAGAAAATGCCGGCTTTGGTGTAAATGTAGAAATTAAACGACTTGAATCGCTTTACGTAAAATGTATAACATGCTTATAATAACCACAATCATATTATTGAACTTATACAAAGAAAATATTCTATCTTATATAAAGGCGTAACAATTTTATTATGGATATCCCCTTCTTTTTTGAAGTCTTTTATAAGAATAATAGCAAAAAGAAAGCAATATTGAATCATAAAATCTGGTAATAAAAGTATATTTAAAAGTTGTTTAAATTTTATATTTTAAAAATACTTAAATAGTTAAATCTACATTTCAAAAGATAAGAAGTCATGGGTAAAAGAGATTTCTCGCTTCGTTCTGAATAACAATACCATGTTGCTTATTAATTACTTACACCGTAATGTCGACCAGTGGGAGACATCTCTTCTTCATAGCGAAAACCATATAATATAGTTATTTCAATAATTTTTAAACAGGTTCTTAGTTTATGAATAAAATAGTACAATTAGTTTATGATAATTCCCCTGTTTTAATTCAGAATGCCCTAATAAGCATTTATGGTTGCAAATTAAAAAAACAACGCTATGGAGAGGTGTATCTCAAATATTTAGAATATTTAAAACATCGAGACTTATCCGATTTAAAAAAACAAAAGGAGATTCAAAATTACGAATTTCTTAACTTGTTAAATTACGCTGTTAGCAATAGCTCTTTTTATAAAAATTTTTATAACGGCATCGATTTGTCCCAAATCAAATCAGTGGATGATATCCATTTGTTACCTGTATTAACAAAAGAAATATTGAGGGAGAATATCGATAAAGTACATACAATTTCTCCGAATGAAGGAGTGAGTAGTTTTACTGGAGGAACTACCGGAAAATCATTAAAAGTTATTTATACCAAAGAAAATAATCAGCGTAGAATGGCATATTTAGACTGGTTTAAATGGCTTCATGGATTTGAAAATGGGAAAATGAAATCTATTAGGTTTAATGGGAAAAATTTTATTCCCTTTAAACAAAAGTCAAAGATATTTTGGAGGCAAAATAGCGCTATTAAACAGAGGTTATATTCAACATTCCATTTATCTCAAGATAATTTAAAATATTACGTAAAAAATATTAACAAGTATAAGCCAAGCGCCATTGATGGATTTTGTACATCTATATGCGAAATCGCAAATTACATGAAAAGAAATAATATCAAGTCGGAATTCACTCCTATTGCAATTTTTCCAACATCCGAAACAATATTAGCTATACATAGAGAGTTGCTCTCTGAAGTTTTCGGGGCGCCTGTAAGAGATCAATACGCATCTAGTGAAGGAGCTCCATTTATAATAGAATGTCCCTGCGGTAGTCTTCACGAATGTATTGACACAGGTGTGTTTGAGCATATTAATACAGATAATGGAACAAAATTAATTGTTACAAGCTTCAATTCCTATGGCGCCCCTTTAATTCGATACGACATCGGAGATAATATTATTGAATCCGAACAAAAAAAATGCGGTTGTGGAATAGCCTTTCCAATTATTAAGGCTATTGACGGAAGGAGAGCAGATTGGCTAACATCCAAAGAAAGAGGAAATATCAACTTGGGAAACCTTTCTAATGTAATCAAATACATACCTAACTCTGTTATTAATATACAATTTGTTCAAAACACATTAGATGAAATTATGCTAAATATTGTATTTGATGAAAAAATATATAAACCAGAGCATGATAAATTGATTTTAGACGAAATGAAAATACGTTTTGGCGGAAATATGAGATTTATAGTTAATAAACTAAAAAATATACCACGAACTAAGAGTGGTAAATATCAGTTTATTATTAATAATTTGCCATAAATTGCTTAATTTATGTACAAGCGCATCAAACGCTTCTTCGACATTTTGTTATCGCTAATCGGGTTAATAATACTCGTTCCCGTTTTTTTTATTACGGCAATAGTAATTGGTATTGAATCGAAAGGCGGAGTATTTTTTGTTCAAAAAAGGTTAGGCCGTAAAGGCTTGCCTTTTAACATGTATAAGTTCCGCTCCATGGTAAAAAATGCCGAACGGCAAGGAACAGGCGTTTATTCCTATAAAGGCGATATGCGGCTTACTAAGGTAGGCCGGTTAATAAGAGCGGCAAGCATTGACGAGTTGCCCCAATTGATAAATATTGTTAAGGGAGATATGTCGATAATAGGCCCGCGGCCCGCTTTAACGTACCATCCCTGGCCGTTTGAGGAATATACCGAAGAACAAAAACGAATGTTCGACGTTCGCCCCGGAATAACCGGCTGGGCGCAAGTTAACGGACGCAAGCAAGTGCGCTGGCCCGAAAGAATTCAATTAAACATAGAATATGTTGATAATATGTCGTTCATGTTCGATATGAAAATATTGTTTATGACTTTTTCCAATGTTTTTTTAATGAGAGGCAATAACAATATCGGAGAAACCCGATAGGTTTAATGATTACGTTCTTTTTTATTACAAATGACCCAAGAATAGCCGTGATTGCCGAAAATTCGGGAGTAGACCGTATTTTTATCGATTTAGAGCAACTAGGGAAGCAAGAGCGGCAAGGCGGCATGAATACGGTACAATCAAAACATACTTTAAACGATGTAAAAAATATACGAAAGCTAGTAAACAAAGCGCAAGTATTGGTCCGCTCCAATCCCGTTTATTCCAAATCGCAAGAAGAAATCGACAATATCATTGCTAATGGCGCCGATATTATAATGCTCCCTTATTTTAAAACGGTAAATGAAGTTCAATATTTTTTGTCGCGCGTAAAAAATAAAGCGAAAACTTGCTTATTATTCGAAACGGCGGAATCAGTATCCCTTGTTGATGAGATTTTGGACTTAGAGGGAATCGATGAAGCCTATATCGGGCTTAATGATTTGCACTTATCATATAATATGAAGTTTATGTTTGAATTATTGGCCGATGGAACAGTTGATTATCTATGCGAAAAGTTTAAGAAAAAAAATCTTCCTTTCGGCTTCGGAGGGATAGCGCGTTTGAGCCAAGGCCTATTGCCTGCCGAAAAAATTATAATTGAGCATTACCGTTTAGCTTCGACAAGAGCCATCTTATCGCGCAGCTTTTGCGATACGTCGAAGATAGAAGACATGCAAAAAATAGAAAGTATTTTTAAATCGGGCATAGAGGATATACGCCGTTTCGAAAGAAGTATTGAAGAGAAAAGCGGTAATCCTGATTTTTTTAAAAAAAACAGAGAAGAACTTATTCAACTTGTAAAGACTATAGCGAATGCTTAATTTGTTAATTACAGGCGCATTAAAATATGATAAGCTTTTTTTCGGAAAACTTGAGAAGTTAGGCGTAAATCTTTGTTTTGAGCAAAATGAATTAGAGCGCGTAAAAAGAGATGTAAGCGGATTCGATATGCTTATATGTAATGCATTGTTTCTTTACAATGATATCGATAAATTTAAATCGCTTAAATATATACAAATTACAAGCGTCGGCTGGGATCGGCTGCCTGTTGATAAAATTAAAGAAAAAAATATAATTCTCCGTAATGCAGGCGATATTTATGCTATTCCGATGGCTGAATGGGTAGTATCCAAAATAATGGAAATTTATAAGCAGAGCCGTTTTTTTTATTCCAATAAACAAATTTGTACTTGGACTAAAAATAGAGATATTTTAGAATTATCAGGCAAAAATGTTCTTATTGCCGGAGCAGGGAATGTAGGTTTACAAGTTGCAAAAAGATTAGCCGCTTTTGAGATGAATATTGATGCCGTTGACAGCCGCGCCGTTAATTCGCCTTATATAAATAAATGCTATGCAATAAATGCTTTAATTGATATTTTACCATCGTATGACGTAATTGTGCTGGCATTACCGTTAACCGGCGATACAAAATACTTGTTCGATAAAAACCTGTTTGGCAGGATAAAAAAAGCTTGCGTATTGATTAATGTATCTCGGGGAGACATCATTAAAGAAGACGACTTAATAAATGCTATTGACGATAATGTTTTTTTAGGCGTTGCATTAGATGTTTTTCATAAAGAGCCGCTGCCAAAATCTTCGCCCTTGTGGGGGTTCAACAATGTATTAATCACGCCGCACAACTCCTTTATATCCGACAATGTTCAAAACCGACTGATGGATTTAATATACAAAAACCTATGCGTCTATGTGGCGGAATATAATGAATAATAAGAAACGAGAAAAAGTTTTTGTTTTAATATCTCCCAAAAACAGGACTGTTTATAATTTCCGTGGAGAATTAATTCGCGAAATAATACAAAAAGGGTATAAGGTATATGCAACCGGTCCCAATTTGATTGATATTGAGCGAATACACAAGCTAGGGGCTTGTTTTATCGAAATCCCCAACAATAAAAACGGCATTAATATCTTTTCCGATTTAAAATACTTCTTTTGCTTATTAAAACTATTCTTTAAATTAAAACCCGAGATAACGTTGGGATATACGGTTAAACCGGTAATTTATGCTTCCATAGCCGCTCGAATTGCGGGCGTAAAATCGGTTAATGCAATGATAACAGGCGCAGGGTACTTGTTTATCGCAAAAACCAATAAAGCTAAACTTTTAAAAAAAATAGTATTTATCTTGTATTCTTTAGGGCTAAAGTGTGCGCGCAATATTATATTCCAAAATGCTGATGATAAAAAGGAATTTATTGTAAATAAACTGGTTTCGGAAAATAAATGTTATTTGATAAATGGTTCCGGCGTCAACATGACTAAATTTAGCCCTACGGATTATCCAAAAAAAATAAGCTTTTTTATGTTGTCGCGGATCATGCACAGCAAAGGCGTAAAAGAATATCTGGAGGCCGCGCGTATTGTAAAGCGGCAATACCAAGAAGTAAAGTTCATGTTATTGGGAGCTATTGAAAGTATCCAGGATTCGATTCCCCAAGAATTTATTAAAGAGTATATAACTGACGGAACAATAGAATATTATGGAGAAACTTCGGATGTTAAATCATACTATTCAAAGTGTTCAATTTTTGTATTACCGTCTTATAGAGAAGGTACTCCTAGAACGGTGTTGGAAGCCATGTCGATGAAACGGCCGATTATTACAACAGATGTGCCCGGATGTCGAGAAACAGTAATTGATGGGAAAACAGGCTTTCTAATCCCGCATAAAGATGCGAATACGTTAGCTGATAAAATGATCTTTTTTATCGAGAACAAAGAACAAATTCCTATTATGGGAGAAGCTGCCTTCGGCTATTGTAAAGAAAAATTTGACGTACGAATTGTTAATAAGCAAATACTATCTATTTTATTGAACCAACAAAATGAGGATTAAAAAAGGAATTAAGCTCCGGAATATAGCAGGCGAAAATGTAGTGATTATGCAAGGCCGGACGGGAGCCGATATGACAAAGATAGTTTCGTTTAATACTACTGCCGAATGGTTGTGGAATAAGCTTTATGATAAAGAATTTTCGATAGAAGATATCGCCGGTTTATTAAGCGGAAACTTTAAAGTGGATAAGGCCGCCGCCGAGTCGGATGCCAAAGCATGGGTCAAAAAGCTATCCGATTGCAAGATACTGGAAGCATAATTTTGCCCGACTCATTGGAAGTTGTTCAGCTTTTTGCACTTTTAAAGCTGGCATTGTGGGGAACTCCTCCCGATGATAATTTATTTTCTGTAGCCGATTGGCGAAAAATAATTGATTTATCTACGTATCATGGCGTTATGGCTGTAGCTTTTGATGGCATGATGAAACTGCCCGTAAACCGGCAACCCAATCGGAATAGCAAACTGGGATGGGGGATAAATGTGGAGGCTGTTGAGCGCAGGTATGCCCGCCAAACGGCAGTTGCAAACGAACTGCTAACACTATTCCGTGAAAATAACATCAATATCTTGTTATTTAAGGGAATCGGGATTGCGCAGTATTACCCTGTTCCGGCGCATCGCGAGTTTGGCGATATCGACATATATTTATTTGGGAAACACCGGGAAGGAGATAATGTCTTACTGCGCCGCGGAGCTACGAAAAATAAACATAACACCAACAAACATACAACGCTAAGCTACAAAGGCGTACCGATTGAAAACCATAGGTTTTTTTTAAAAGAAAAATTGCTGAATGATATTCTTTTAAAACAGCTATTAGGCAGTAAAGCCAGCGGCGCCGAAGAGATTTTAGTTTCCCCTCCCTGTTTTAATGTATTGTATATAATGTGCCATATGCTCAATCATTTTACATGTTCGTTTGTTATCCGCTATTTATGCGATTGGGCATTATTGCTGAAAGCAAACGGCGGGAAAATCGACTTCGGAAATTACCGGGAAGTTTTGTCGCGTGCAGGGTATTTAAAAGCGGCCGATGCCGTAAGCTCATTAGCGGTGGCTTATTTGGGGCTTGATGCGGCAATTGCTCCTCCGTTTAAAGCAGACCCGCTTGTTGAAAATAAAATTATTGCCGATATGTTGAATCCGATATTGCCTCCGCAGGAAAAAGATCCATCGATAGTAAAAATAATCGCCTATAAATTCAAATTATTGAAATACCATAGGTGGAAATATAAATTGCTGTATCCCGGGCAATTCGCTAAAATAATTTTCAGCAAAGCTATGTCTTATATCCGCCGCCCAAAATCCATCTTTTTATTTAAAAGATAAAAGAATGCGGCTAAAAGAGGCTTTCAATAATTATATAGGAGCTGTATCCCAACGGTCTGGTTTTAGTACTTTTCATTCCCCACAGTACTTTTGAAACAGCTCCTTTTAAAATTACGCGGCGCAAAGGGTAAAATACCAAATGCTGTCGATTATTAAAATACTTCCGAAGCAATATAGGCGGCAGGGCGTAGGGGTTGCGCTGTCGGCGCTGTTGCGGGCCATACTCAATTTTGCAGGGCTGGCCGCTATTATCCCTGTATTGATATTGATACTCGACCCTCAGGCAATCGGCAGTAATTCTGCTTTCGGCAAGTTCCGTTTGTGGGCAGGTGTCGGCGGCGATACCACTTTTGCATTTGTAATTTGCATAATAATACTGGGCTTTATTATTGTTAAAAACGTGGCAAATGTAATGTTGGGGACATTCCAAATTAATTATGTCAACAAAATTTACCGGTTGTTTTCTAAACGGCTTTACATACGCTATTTCCAAAAAGGACTTCTTTTTATAAAAACAAATCACTCAACAGGTTTATCGCACAAAATCAATGGTGTATGTTTTACGTTTGCCCAAAATGTACTGTCGCGTTTCTTTACAATGATTGGCGAAGGAGCATTGCTGTTTTTCATGTGGCTTGCCTTATTGTTTTATTCATGGAAGGCCGCATTGTTAAGCTTAGTTTGTTTTATGCCTATTATGTGTTTGTATTTATGGATGATAAGACATAGGCTGGCACACTGCGGAAAAGCTGAAAACGAGCTTAGGCGTAAGCAAGTTCGCATAGTTACCGAAACATTTAAAGGATATGCCGAGATACAGATTAACAATGCTTTCCCTTTGCTGCTAAAACGTTTTGGGGAAGGCTTGGGCGATATTACCCGTTTTCGTAAATATATCGATCTGGTTTTGCGCATTCCGGGCGCGGCGATGGAGTGCCTTGTAGCAGGCGGGATGATTTTGCTGGTACTACTAAGCAGAGGCGACAGTTCGGCTAAGGTGGCGTTTAGCATGTACGCCCTGGCCTTGTTGCGCATGCTGCCCGCCATACGTACACTAATTATCGGATGGACGCAAATTAAAAACAATTTATATACCGTCGATATTGTAAAAGAGGCAGTTGTACAAAATAATACCCCCGCTGGGGCGTTCGCAGAGCCTGTTTCGTTCAATGATAAAATAGAGTTAAAGAATGTAACATTCGCTTTCCCTGACACTGGCGAGCCGATAATCCGCAATTTATCAATAAGCATTGCCAAGGGCGAACATGTAGGCATACAGGGTATTTCGGGTGTTGGCAAAAGCACATTGTTTAACCTGTTACTGGGGTTTTACACACCGCAACAAGGAAGTATAACAATTGACGGCAGGGAGTTGAACGCGACGACCTGCGAATTATGGCAAAGGATGATAAGCTACGTTCCACAAGATATTTTTATTATGGATGCTACGCTTGCCGAGAACATAGCTTTTGGCAACGAAAATATCGACAGGGAAAAGCTAGCCGAAGCCTTGAACCAGGCCGACTTAATGGATTTTGTGCAAACGCTGCCCCACGGCATCGATACCGGCATAGGCGAAGGCGGTTGCCGCCTGTCGGGAGGGCAACGACAGCGGATTGGCATTGCACGCGCATTTTATAAACAAGCCGAGGTGATATTTTTTGATGAGGTAACATCGGCGCTTGACCAGGGTAGCGAGGAAAAAATAAGCCGGGCGATAAACAAACAGGCCGACGGCAAAAAAAACACTACGCTTGTCATAATCAGCCATCGACCGTCAACGCTAAGGTTTTGCGACAGAGTGATAAAACTTGAATAAATTATATAATAAAAATGTTTTTAAATATAAAAGATAGATTGGATTTACATTTTAAACCCCATTTTTTATATTTAAAAACAATATATCTAACAATTAATAAAAATGAATATTATGAAGAAAACAAACAACGAAATGCGTACCCTGATGGAGTACGAGGCGCCTACAATTGAAATTGTAGAAGTAATGGTAGAGCAAGGATTTGCGGCTAGCGGTCCTACATCTCCTAGTGAAGATGGTGATGGTGAAGATGGTGGCGACTGGTAATAAAACTAACAATTAAAGATAAATTTATGAAAAAGATATTTTATTTATTCATTGCGGTTGCAATATTTTTAGCTTGTAATCAGAATAATGATTTTGATATTCAAAGCAATAATAGTTCTAATGCTATAAGTTTTGTCGTAGAAAAAATGGACTTAGAAGAAGGTTTTTGGGATACGCTCTCTACAAAAACCTCAATAAACAGCGAAAATGCTAAAATAAGTTGGGCTAAAGGTGATAGACTAGGTGTTATAAAAATAAATAACAATGGTTTTGTACCCGGACAGAAGCATTTGTTTTCGATAGTTCAATGTGGCGAATACATATCTAACGGTGAATGTAGCCTTATTAGCGATCCTGAGAATTTCAAGAAAGGAAAACATTTAGCTTATTATCCTTATGATTTAGTTGCAGTAACTCAAGAGCAGTTAACATTCAATTTACCCGAACAAGTTCAGTCAAGTAATGGAACAATGGATAACTTTAGCAATTGCGATTTTATGTATTCAAACATTACAACTGTTGATGCTCATGACAATGTAGGAATTATTCATAAAGATGACTCGGAAAATAATAGTGATAAATTTTATTTTAAACATGCGCTCGCTTTTTTAGAGTTTAATATCAACCATTTAACAGAAAATGAAACCTTATTCCATATATCTATGGAATCAGATGTTGATATGTTTGGTCAATCTGTTTTTATAAACAGTACAGGAGATATTAACTATGGAAATTATACTAATACTACAACTTTACACGTAAACTATACCTTTGGCAACAATGACAGCTACAAAGCTTATTTATTAATAAGTCCGACTCCCGAGAGTGGAAAAGGGGAAAATATTACTATTAGATTAACTACAGACAAGGCTATTTATGAAATAGTGAAACAAACGCCTCCGGTCGGTTTCCAGTCAGGTTATCGCTATAAAGTTAATATTACAGGATGCGACCCTGTAACTCAAACATGGGATGGTTCTTCATGGTCTTCTCCTTCTATTGAAGGTAGCATTATTAAGATATCTAATGCCAGCGAATTATCATGGTTAGCACGTTTATGTAATAATGCAAATTTTGCAGGTAAAGGAGATATCACTGAATCGTCATTGGAAGGTTACACTGTAATATTAACAAATGATATTTATTTGAACAACAAGGAATGGACTCCGATAGCAAATGCTGCCGGTAAATTTAACGGGATATTTGACGGAAATGGGAAAACGATATATGGATTAAGCATTAGTAATGCAGAAAATTTAAACAAAGGATTATTTGGAGTTAATAGTGGAGTAATCAAAAATGTAACCATCTACAATCCGTCTATTTTATCTAACAAAAACAATGTTGGCGGTATTGTTGGTAATAATCAAGGGATAGTTGAAAATTGTCGGGTTTTCGGAGGCACAATTACCGGTAATTCGATTGTTGGAGGTATTGCAGGAAATAATCTGGGTACAATTATAGCTTGTGTTAACACATCGGCGATACAAGCAACTAATTCAACTGGTAATAGTTTTGCCGGCGGTATTGCAGGGGTAAACGGCGCCGATTCGGACGCTACCCACTATCTGATAATAGCCTGCCTTAATAATGCTGATATTACTGCTACTCATGCAGGCGGTATTGCCGGAAGACAAATTACCAGGACTACAAATGATAAATCGCTTTCAGCTATAATTTCGTGTGTAAATAATAGTGAAAACATAAGTGGTAATGTTGCCGCAGGTTCTATTGTAGGGCAATTTCAATATGGTTTTGTAAAATACTGTTTGTACAATAATAACGAACTTCTTATACATGGTACAAGAAATGTAAGTAATACTGATTATGCTCCAATAGAAGGTATAGGCGGTACAAATAATTCCAATTCTAATAAAGCTTATTCCGGTATTTCGGACATTACTAAGGCATTTTTTAATAATTTCCTGAACCCCCCTCTAACAAACGATAATTCTATGTTCAAGACAGATGCTAATGATTGGAAATGGAGTGCAGCAGCAGGAGTTTTACCTGCATTGACGACGAATTAATGAAAAAGTTCATATAACAAAAAAGGCATCCCCAAAAGGATGCCCTTTATTTCTTAAATTATGTTCCAATACACTATTGCTTCATTAAGCATTAACGTTTCGGGTAAGGGTTTAAACCATATAACAGGGTTTATGCCTTTTGCGGCGTCGGCAGGTACGGCGCCTTTGCTTGATGTCAGCCTGGATACCCCGCTCGATAATTGGGATATGCCGCCTTTATACAGCTTCGTTTTCGACGACGAAGATATTTTGTGCGATTTTGCTTGCGCCTGCGGCGCTTACCTCTTTCGTATGGAAGCGCCCGGCGGGCAATTACTCTTAACGGAAACCGTGTTCGTAAATAACGCTTTTTACATGCGCACCAATATGGGCGGGCACACGCCTGCCCGCTGGTTGCGCTTTGCAATGTGGGTAACATTCGGTATTGCCGCACTTTCGCAGCGAACGGTAGCCATGCATGCATCAACAATTATGTACGGGGGTAAGTCGGCGCTTTTTTTGGGCGAATCGGGTACGGGCAAAAGTACCCATACCCGCTTGTGGCTAAACAATATCCCCGATACCGAACTGCTTAACGACGATAGCCCGTTCCTGTCCGTCAAAAACAATAAGGTATTTGTTTACGGATCGCCCTGGAGTGGTAAAACACCCTGCTATAAAAACGCCTGCACACCTATTGCGGCTATCGTACGGCTATCGCAAGCTCCTAATAATAAAATTAACCGGCTAAAAAGCATTGCGGCATTGGGGGCCTTGTTGCCATCATGTCCTCCGGCCTTTATGTACAATAGCCTACTCTCGGATCAAGTGTATGAGATATTGTCGGTTGTTTTGCAAAAAGTACCGGTTTATACACTCGAATGCCTGCCCAATGCTGCCGCGGCTCAATTAGTACTGTCATCGCTACAATACGACGGCTATTTATGAAACTAATCCCGAATGAAGCTTATTTTGCCGAAATAGCTGATATGCTCTCGGATGGTCAAAGCGTGCAACTGCGAGTAAAAGGCGGCAGTATGCGCCCATACCTGCGTAATGAGAAAGATATTGTTGTGCTGTCTCCGTTTAATCCATTCAAATTGAAAAAAGGCAGGATTGTGCTATTCAAATACCGGAACCGTTATCTTCTTCACCGGATTGTAAAGTGTGAAAATAACCGGTTCATGATACAAGGCGACGGTGTTTGTAAAGCTAGCGAAAAAGCATTACCAAGCGATGTTATCGGCATGGTGGATACAATAATCCGTCCGGGTAAAAAAACAGTTCCAGCCAATAGTCTTTGTGCCATGTTATATTGGAAAATCTGGCTTTTTGCAATACCAATAAGGCGCTATTTATTAGTATTTTATGATAAGTTTTATATCAAAAATAACAAAATATATCCATAAATTTTTTTAATAACTTAATTGTTGTTCAGAAAACAATAATACCAACAAACCTGTAATATCATGAAAAAGTGTATTTTTATTTTACTCGCAATTTTTACTATAAATTTTGTTTTTGCCCAAGAGCAACCGGAAGATGTTAAGCAAAACGCATCCTCAGATTTACAACGCTTTGCCATTAAAACAAATTTCTTATACGACATGACTGGAACAGTAAACCTAGGAGTTGAGTTTGGCTTATCTTATAATTTGTCGTTAGACGTTTCAGGGAATATAAATCAATGGAAATATTCAACGGACAGTCAGCTTAAACATATCTTAATTCAACCTGAATTACGCTACTGGTTGAAAGAACGTTTTAATGGGCATTTCTTTGGAGTACACCTGCATTATGCAAATTTTAACATAGGAGGCATCGAGGTCGGTCTCTTCCACCTGAAAGGCATCCGCTATGATGGTAACTTATTTGGGGGCGGATTATCCTATGGCTATCGCATGGTTGTTTCTAAAAATGTCCATATTGAAGCAACTGCAGGGCTTGGTTACGCGAACCTTGCTTATAATGTATATTATAAAAAAACAGGTATAAAATCTGGACCTGGATATGAAAGCCGTAACTGGTTTGGTCCAACAAAAATCGGTTTAAATTTCATATATGTATTTAATCACAAGTAGTACCATATCTAATTTTTGATTTTTAACTTTATAAAAATCAAGCTTGTGAAAAGCAGATGGCTAAATAAATTCATCTGCTTTTTTATGGAAAATAAGCCTTCCGGTCAAAAATTGTTAATTGTCTTCGGCTAATTTGCAAAGCTCGGTTGATTATTGTAAATGTAATGATAATGAAGTATATACTAAGTATTTGTGTAGTTATATAGTTGTAAACTATAAATCTACTTAAAATGAATTTTCATTGAGATTTATCAAAATTAGATGAGCCAGCAGGTCAAACGCATGAAAAGCATCAAGAAGGGTCGACACCTAGCATTTCCATGAGGCGGCCGTCCGGCTAGCTACCCATTTTCCGTTTGGTTTTGATGTTTGGATTTTCCTTGCGGAACTTGTATCTTTTGAGCATTGTCAGGGCAGTTTTGAATATGGTGGAGAAATTCATGGGCGGGTTTTCCTGCCGTTTTCGGGAAGCATCCCCGCTAAAGTAAACGTCTAACTGCCGACGCTTTTATTTTCGATGCCCCAGCGCGAGCAGATAAGACGGTTAAAGTCCCCTGGTTTTGTCCTCAGGGAGGGTATGTAATAGCGGACGGTTGTTCCTTTCTGCTGTAACCACTGTGCAAAATCTAGTATATCCATCTCGTTTAAGTATTTTATTATAAAACAAATATACAAAAAATTATCCGCTCTTGCAAGGATAATTATGACTGTTTTTTAGCTAAAAAATTTACCTTTTTCATGCGTTTGCCCTGAAAAGATAAAAGAAAAATGGAAATAGAAGATAAATTATTGAAAGAAATAGGTCTCAGGATAAAAAATATAAGACAGGAAAAGGGTATACCTCAGCAAGATTTGGCCGATACCTGTAATTTCGAAAAATCGAATATGTGCCGTATTGAAAAAGGAAAGAACAATTTAACCGTTAGAACCCTATTCAAAATCAGCAGGGCCTTAAAGGTTACTATTAAAGAACTGGTTGATGTTTTGGAAAACATTTGATTTAAGCATTGAAATTTTGTTTGCTTATATAATCGGAAAATAGAAATGTCCATTTTTTTAAGAACTTTATTAAAATTTTTTTGCGCTCCAGCTTTGATTGGCTTCCATTACCTGGCCTCCTTATGTTTAAATGAAAAGCTCCGAACCAAATTCGGGGCTTTTAAAATACGTTTAAATGGCGTTTAAAGAGCGTTTAAGCACTTAGACAACATTATATCCCAGTAGGCTGCGCCTGCGGCGCATGAATGATATTTTTTGAATTATTGTTTTGGTAGTAAAAAACTCCTTCTTCTACTTTATTCGTATTAATGCTGATTTCGATATATTTACTGGTTTTGCCATATGTGTCGTTCCCGAAATATAATGCTATTCCCTTGCTATGCCCGATATATCCCATATGATGTGCAGGGTAGACAAGTCCGTTAACCGAAAAGCTATTTTGCTTGGTGGGGTCATCGCCGTTATTGTCCGATGAGCAGGAACTAAATATGAGGGGAAGCGTGCACAACAGCACAATAAATAATTTTTTCATTGCCTTTATTGTCGGCAGATAATAGGCCTACGCCTTTCAAAACGGCGATTCTCATGGTCAAAAACATAGGTTCTGCGGAAGTGATAGCTGCCGCTTAGTTTACCTTCGACGGTATTGCGAACCTCCAAATATCGCCGATCTATATTAGCTAATTCTTTCATAAATACTCCCTGACATGAGCGTGCCTGTAAGAATGATTAGTATTGAAAACAGGCTAATATTATGATATATAAAAATTTAACCGCCGTAACATCAGATCTCAAATTCAATCTTTTTTTATTTGATTAGCAAATAATTACCTTCTTTTTCCAGCTCTGTTTAAGCTGTTAAAGTAGAAATAGTTATGGATTTTGTTTTATAGTTCTTTTATTGATAAGATGCATTTTTGACTTGTTTAGCTGCATAGGTCTGTAAAATTATTTTTGATAAAGCGCGTGCGGAGAAAATGCATAAAAAACAACCAGCTTATTATAGCCTTTTTTTTAAATCGGCGCTTTGTTTTTCATATCCGGGTTTAGCTAATAAGGCAAACATATTCTTTTTATACGCCTCCACTCCGGGTTGGTCAAACGGGTTTACATCGAGTATATACCCACTTACGCCACAGGCTTTTTCGAAGAAATAAATTAATGCGCCTAAGTAATATTCCGATATTTCCGGTATTTCGATGCGTATGTTGGGTACGCCCCCATCAATATGGGCGAGCATAGTACCCTGTTCAGCCATTTTATTTACCTCGTTTATGCGTTTACCGGCCATAAAATTAAGCTGATCCAGGTTTTCGTCATCGTGCGGAACGGCCAGTTTGTGTAAGGTATTTTTTACACTAATAACGGTTTCGAACAACATCCGTTCTCCATCCTGAATGTATTGCCCCATCGAGTGTAAATCGGTGGTAAAATCAACGCCTGCGGGGAAAATTCCTTTCCCCTCTTTCCCTTCGCTTTCGCCGTAAAGTTGTTTCCACCATTCGGTTAAAAAGTGCAGCTTAGGGTTGTAATTAACCATAACCTCCACTTTTTTACCTTTACGGTACAAAGCATTACGTGCTACGGCATATTGCAGGCAGATATTCTCCTCGTACGGAACGTCGGACATAAGCGCTTCACCCATATCAACGGCGCCTTTTACCAATTGGCGGATATCGAAACCGGCAACGGCAATAGGCAGCAAACCCACGGGGGTAAGTACCGAAAAACGCCCCCCTACATCATCGGGAATAACAAATGTTTTGTACCCCTCCTTGGTGGCCATTTGCTTCAGCGCCCCCTTCGATTGGTCGGTAATGGCAACTATGCGTCTTTTTGATTCGGTTTTGCCATATACATTTTCAAGGTAGTTTTTTACAATGCGGAAAGCAATGGCTGGTTCGGTTGTTGTTCCTGATTTCGAAATTATGATACAACTAACCGGACGCCCATTAAGCATTTCAAGTAACTCGAATAAATAATCTTCGCTGAGCTGGTGTCCGGCAAAAACCACTAACGGGTTTTTACGGTTATGCAATAATGGATCGAAGCTGTTGGAAAGAGCATCGATTACGGCTTTTGCTCCTAAGTACGAACCGCCTATCCCGATAACAATGACAATTTCAGATAATGATGACAGCTCCGAGACGGTATTTTCAATATCCATTAATTCGACTTCGCTGATAGAACTGGATAAATTTACCCAGCCTAAAAAATCGTTGCCTTTGCCTGTTTTATCGTGTAATTTCCTTAAAGCATCCAATGCAGCCGGTTTCAGATTTTCCAAATCATTTTTGGCTACAAACTGGTTAATATTTTGCAGGTTGATTTTTATCTCGTTCAGCATATTCTATATCTATGTTAAGGGTGAAGTATTAATGTGTTTATTTGATTATTCCTTTATTAGCACAACAGCATATTGGCTAATCTACATTATATTAAATTTCACACTAATATTTCCGTCAGTTTTTGTATTTCTTCTTTAACGGGTGAATCCTCGTACAATATCCGGTAAACGGTATCGGCAATAGGCATGGCAATATTGTGCTTTTTATTAATCTCGTGCATACATTTTGTGGCATAATACCCTTCGGCAACCATATTCATCTCTACCTGTACTGCGCTAACCGAATAGCCTTTTCCAATCATTCCCCCGAATGTACGATTACGGCTGAATTGCGAATAGCTGGTTACCAGTAAATCTCCTAGATACGCCGATTTGGCGGTGATACGGGTCAGGCTGAAATAACTGCTGTTTAAGAAACGTTTCATTTCCTCAAAAGCGTTGCTTACTAATACGGCCATAAAATTGTCGCCATAGCCTAGGCCATGACAAATGCCTGCGGCAATAGCATATATATTTTTCAATACGGTAGTATATTCAACCCCGTATATATCGGTAGAGGCAATAACCCGTAAATAGTCGCTTTCGAAATAACGCGATATAACTTCGGCTAACTGGCGACGCTTGCACGAAAAAGTAAGGTATGACAAGCGCTCCATAGCAACTTCTTCGGCATGGCATGGCCCCGAAATCACGCCTATTTGCGAATAAGGAACATTGTATTGCCGGTGGAAATACTCCGAAATAGTTTCGTTTGACAAGGGTATGATACCCTTTATGGCCGATACAATAAATTTGTCCGATAAATCGGTTCCGGTAAAATTTTTGAATGCATCTAACAAAAATGCCGACGGAATAGCCAGTATCACTACATTTGCCCCGCCTATTACTTCGTTGATATCGGTTGACATGCGGAGCTTGTTAACATCAAACGAGGTAACAGTAAGATAGCGCGGATTGTGCTTGTGATGTTTGATAAAGTCGATAGTTTCATCGTTGCGGATGTACCACCCGATATTATCCAACTTGCTTAACAACAGCTTTACTAATGCGGTAGCCCAGCTGCCGTTGCCAATTACACAAAACTTAATATCGTGTGTATTTGTGATTAAATCTTTAGGAAAAGGCATAGTGTGTGTTTTTATTTTGACACCGGGCTATGCGACAATTGATGATAAGCAACCACAGTTGTTTTATTATCGTTTTTAACGGTTTCCGAACGTTTGCATCCCGAGCATTTTACCGAGCGTTGTAAACGTTTGGGGTATGTGCTGCTTTTACTGGATGAACACGAAGTCGCTAAAACTCCAATTATTACAAGTGTTACAAATAACAAAACAATACGGATATTTTTCATGACTATTCAATATTTGTTGGCAAAGATACAAAATAAGCCAATTGCAAGTATTTATAATCATTTAAATGTGTTAAAACTTTATAAATAGCTATTGCAGATAATTTAATTTGATACATATATGAATTTTAGACAATGGATTTATAAATCCTTGCTGGCATTTATATCGCTAGTTTTCATATATTTTGAATAATGTGATAAATGTAATCCAAAATATAATAATACATTTGTAATTTCCGATTTGTACCGAACTGATATAAGACAAATTCATGAAAAAACAATCCAGTGTAAAATATAATTTCATGCGGTTTAAACACTAAAATTTATGGAAAAAACAATTTTACAGATTTTTGCATCACGGGGTTGGGGCGGAGGCGAACAATATGTATACGATCTCTCGAAAAGACTTATAGAACAAGGCAATAATGTTATTTTTTCCGGCAAAAAATGCTCCGTTATCGAAAAAAAGATAGCCTCTCTCGGTAACTATTTTGCATTGCCATTAAAGGGTATTATCGATTTATATTCGCCTTTTAAACTTTGCCGCATTATAGAAAAATACAATGTCGACATTGTTCACATTCACCAGTTTAAGGATGCTTTTACCACCATGTTCGCCAATATCTTACTAAAACGTAAAGTAAAAGTGGCGCTAACAAGGCATTTGGTAAAAAAAGGTAAAACAAACTGGCTTTACGGCTACGCATATCGGTCGGTCGATAAAATCATTTTTGTATCGGAACTGGCAAAAAATGTTTTTTTATCGACAAAACCGCATGTCAATTCGCAAAAAATATTGGTTATCCATAATTCAATACCTTCAAAAACATCGCAGACTGAGCGGGTTGATTATCGTAAAAAATTCAATATTGGTGAACAAAATATAGTTTTGGCGTTTGTCGGGCGCTTGGACAAGGAAAAAGGTTTGGATGTTTTGTTCGAGGCATTGAATTTATCTATAAATAAAAACTTTATACTGCTTGTTGCCGGAATCGGAAGCGAACAGTATAAATCTCATCTTGTACAATTATTATCGCAGTCAGAGCTTAACGATAAAGTTATTTTCCTTGATTTTATCGAGAATGTTGCCGAACTGGTACAACAGGTTGATATTGGGATTATGCCGTCCATTTATCCCGAATCGTTCGGGCTTGTTGTGCTTGAGTACATGCGGGGCAGGAAACCTGTGATAACAAGTGATAACGGGGCTCAATCGGAGTATATTCAAAATAACCGTACAGGAATATTGGTTCCTCCGAATGATGCTGCCCGGTTAGCCAGTGAAATTGATAAATTAATGCTGGATGAAAACCTCCGGAACAGCATAGGAACCAGTGCAAGAGAATATTTTACTGAAAACTTATCGTACGATATGTTTTTTACTAAAATTCTTGATGTTTATAAGGCTCTTTAGTAGCTGTTAGGAAATCATATATGATTTTGTTTTTTAAAAAGCTCCACTGATAGTTAGGTAGAGTTCATGTCTTACAAAATCGGTTTGTGTAAAAATTTGTCAAAAAAAATGTCCAGACTTAGTATTTTTTCACATCAAAAGAATAATGTAATCAGCTTATTTTTTTATCTTTGCAATACCTATCCGAAGATTAGGCTTTATCCTGTTCTCTTCGGATTTTTTATGCTTTGGCATAGGTACATACGAGTATCGGAAGTAAAAAAATGGAATGTTTATTAAATAAAATCATATGAATTTAGTTGAAATTACATGTACAAATAATAACCGGAAAAAAGAATATTCCCATGGAACCACATTGTATGAAATAGCTCGGGATATGGATCTGCAACTTGGCTCGCCCGTTTTGGCAGCTTTAGTAAATAATGAACTCAAAGAGTTGTGGTATGAGGTGTATAACCCTAAAATTGTACAGTTTATAGACATCAGCCATCCCGACGGGATGCGTACTTACCAGCGGTCATTAGCTTTTTTGTTGCAAAAAGCCATACGGGATGTGCTGTCGGAATGCAGGCTGAAAGTAGAACATTCGGTATCGAAGGGATGGTATTGCGAAATTACCAATGGCAAAGACTACCCCGAGATAAACGAAATTAATGCGATTGAACGCCGTATGCACGAACTGGTAAAACAGGATATTCCGTTTGTAAAGAAAAAATTACCGACTAACGAAGCGATAAAGGTGTTTGAAGCAGAGGGATACGAACAAAAAGCTCTTTTGCAAAAAACCCGGTCGCGTTTCTTTACATCAGTATATTACTTAGGCAATACTCCCGATCACTTTTACGGGCCTTTGGCGCCTACAACAGGATGCCTGAAAACCTTCGGTTTATTCAGTTATTATCACGGGATTTTACTGATGTTCCCTCGGTCTGACAATTATAATAGACTGGAACAGATTGTTGTGCAAAACAAAATGTTCGAAATATTTCAGGAGCATAAGGACTGGAATACGATTTTAGGCGTAGGAGGCATCGGCTCGATTAATCACACCATACAAACTGGTAACGGACTGGGATTAATTCAGATAAACGAAGCTTTACACGAAAAAAAATATGCCCATATAGCCGACATAATAGCAGCCAAACACGATAAAATAAAATTAGTTTTGATATCGGGACCCTCGTCGAGCGGTAAAACAACAACATCCAAACGTTTGGCAACCCAGCTGAAGGTAGTGAAAGTAAACCCGGTAGTAATTGAACTTGATAATTATTTTGTTGATCGCGAGCATACTCCGCGCGACGAACACGGTGAATACGATTTTGAACATTTACATGCCCTCGACCTTGAATTTTTTGGACGGCAAATGTTCGATTTATTCGATGGCAAAAAGATACAGTTGCCCAAATTCAATTTCTCCGAAGGTAAGCGCACACTTAGCGACAAGTTTATCAAACTGGGGCCAAACGATGTGTTGATTATGGAAGGTATACATGCCTTGAACCCCGAATTAATCAAAGGTGTACCCGACGATGTGATTTTCAGGATATATGCATCGGCATTAACATCGGTGGCAATTGACGAGAATAACCGTATTCCTACAACTGATAACCGTTTAATCAGGCGTATTGTACGCGATGCAAACATGCGGGGCTACACGGCGTTGGACACAATACGGCGCTGGCGAAGCGTACGGAGGGGCGAAGACCGGAATATTTTCCCGAACCAAGAGAATGCCGATATCATGTTTAACTCGTCGTTATTGTATGAGCTTAGTGTTTTAAGACGCTATGTTGAACCTTTACTGCGTAAAGTACCGCCCACTGAACCCGAATATGCCGAGGCTTTACGCTTATTAAAGTTTATCAGCTATTTTGAACCGATAAGTGTTGAAGATGAAAAGATGATTCCCCCCACTTCCGTTATCCGCGAATTTATCGGAGGCAGTAGTTTTACGTACTAAATAGTTTGTATGGAAAATGGTATAAGACAAAGAGGCTATCTCAAAAGTTGTATTTTAATCCGTTTTGTCATTCAGAACAAAGTTAAATGTCTTAAAAACAAATACTTATCTCCTATCGGCATAAAAACTTGATAGCAGTTTAATATTAGTGCATCATTGTAAGCTCGCCGAAAACAATCCGAGTGAAAACTATAACTTCATGCTGTTGCACTTGGGTATAAAAGTATTGGGGTTACAAAATCAAGGTGAATTGATTATCTTTACAGGATAGGGTGGCAATGTAAAAAGCATGCTGATGTAATCTTTTTATATATAGCTCATTATAATCAAATTCAAGAACTCCATATAGTTGTTATTTAGAATGATTACAAGCAACGGAATTGTAAATGACTGATTATATGATATCTTTTAAATTAAATATTTTGTTTTGGTGATTTAATAAATATTAAATTCGCTTTTACATAACTGGATGCCAATAAATTGATGCAATATACTTTTTGAAACATCACCAATAGTAGAAATATCATTTTTATAAATCGCATATTATCATAATATTATATTAGAGATATTTTTTAGTGAGGTTGCCCTGAGTGTTTAAAAGCTTATTAAAGGCTTTTTAAAAGCTTTTGAAACGTATTTTAAAAGCTCCGAATTTGATTCGGGACTTTTCGTTTAAACTTGAGGCTGCCTATTTAATGGGCGCCAATCAAAACCGTATAGCCCAGAAATGTTTAATAAAGTTCTAAAAAAAATAGACATTTCATTTTGACGATTATAAGTATTGATTGATCCAGACATTTCCGGTACTAACAGGCGGTCATTTTACGAAGGCATCAACTACTGGGCTTTCAATTTTCCAGCTTCCGCGAATGCTGGCGGTCAAATGCTCAACTGTGGCTGAAGTTAAAAAAGAACTTCTAGCGCAACATCTCGTGGCAATTGGTAAAGAACTACATTGGCTGATTGCCGATACACAGGGCAATACTACGCTTTTTAAAGCGGATAGTAAAGAGGGGTTCATATTTACTGATGAACAACCGAACAGGCCGTTTATAATAACTAATTACCATTTATAATTTATATACATATCCTGATTATAAAGATTTTCTGAAAGTTGATTTTTCGCATGAATATAATCCTTTTGTACACCGATATATTCTGGATGAGGCATTAAACAAACATACTGGCAAGTACGGCAGAAAGAATATTGCTGACATTATCGGACTTAGTACTATACTCCTTCTTTACCGATGATATCAAGGCAAGTATCGCAGGCGGATTACTTGAACGCACTTTGGTCGCATACAGTCGATCTAATCGAAAAAATATGGGTATACTGTTATCTGCGAAAAGGTGAATCGATACAAGGGACAAATCATTTACAAATACATAGAACCAAACCGATAAGAATTGCTTTTGAAGAAATGCAATAATAAACGCTTTTTATTATGGAGAAAAATTTAAATAGGCTCTAAACGGGTAGAGTTTGTTTTTTAAGCTAAATAAATGTTTTTTAACATATAAAAGTTTTGTTAGTAGGATAAATTAAATAATTTTGCAACGGAAACTAACTAGTAGAATCCTAATTAATGATTGAATAATATGAAATTTATAAAATTATTATTACCGGTTTTAAGTGCAGTATTGTTACTTGTAGCTTGTGTCGAAGTATATGAAGAGCCTACAGGGCCAGAATTTAAGGGCACTTATGTATGGCGATATACACATGATTATGTGAATGGTACTTTTCATAAGTATGAAGGAAAAACAAACGAAGACAGTATTTTTATCCATATATCGGCACAGGAAATACGCCGGTATATCCATGCTATGAGGGATTCATCCTCATCAATGGATTATTTTCTCGACAGGGAAAATAACGAAGACATTTACGGCCTTCCGTTAGGCGATGAAAATATAGGTAATTTAACTCAATACATTTATTATGCTACCTATCGTTTCAGCGGGGATACTTTAATACTTGAACGTTTTCCGGAAAAAAATAGTTTGCTGGATAAAACACCCAGTAAAGTTTTAACTCGCGAGGCTTGGGTTCGTCCGGGTAAAAGTAAGGCTATTATTGTTGAAGAATAAGATCCGATTTATCAGCATAATCCGGCCAAGTAAGTTTTCATCGGGCTTTTTATTTTGTTGTGTAGTAATGATATGAAAACATGTTTGTTATTGCTCCCCTACTAGTACAGCTTCAGTGTCATTAGTTAATCGTTATTATATCACATTCTTTATGTGGCTCCCCGCTACCGTGCGAAGGATTCGCGCGGCTTCATTTATCCCGAGAATACCATGCGATATAATCGCGCGGCAGCGACAGGCTTTTGAAAATAATTCTCTAATTTCCCAATTTTCTCATTAGCTAATTTACGTTTCATTCCGCTGATGCAGGCTTGCAGTTTGTGCCAAAATGGATTTTGAAGCATTTTGTGGCTCACCTTCAAAACCTATGTTTAGGGATAGATTATTGATAGCCGGAATAGAAAAAATGGTATATTAAGAACTTCCCTGAGTTTTGTCCAGAAAAATTTGATTTTTGAGTTGAAAGCTTCCGCCGACGTATTGGAGGATGGGTTGGTATAAAAGTTTAATATTTCTTCGCTGTGTTCGTAAAAAGATGCTGCAATAACGTTAAACGAGAGGCATCCGGTTTCTTTTAGCTTATTTGTAAAAGTTAGGACTCGGTCTGACAATTCTTGAATGGGTTTTCTTAGCCATGATTTCTTGGAATAATCTGATAAATAGAACAAGTATATTGATTGTACTGTAAGATGCAATCGTAACTAAATCCTCAAACTGTAAAGTCAAATCCTAACTTTTACAACGATTATCTCCATACACATCAATATGCCACCGAATAATAGACTCAGAACACAAACACTATTCCTTACAGATGAGCAGAGAGCGATAAAGATGCTCTTCGAGTCTGTCGGAAATTTGGGTGACGCATAGACGAAGTCTGGAAAAGAAAGTGTGAGTAAAAGGAAGCTCGTTTCTTTCAGAAACTCAACCACCTTTTCGTTTTAACCGGCGGCTTTAACAAGTGAGCGCTTCACCTGCGTGGTCCAGGTCCTTCCTTTTTTTCGAGTATAAAAAATTTGGAGAGGGACTTTCAATCGGGGCTCGACCAGGTGACGTTCTCTACGGAGTAACGCGAACACCTATCTTTTCATAACAGTTGAGCTTAAATTTACCGATAATACTAAAAACTATCTATTCTATTCATATTCACAAAGCCCAGGGAAAAAGGCGTTGTAAAGACTTAAACAACAGCAATGCCACAATTATACCGATTGTGTTGGCTATAGCATCGTAAAAATCGGCTAAACGGCCTAAATGCATGATTGACTGAAGAAATTCGATAGAAATGCCTATTGAAAAGGCTATCAATCCGCCAAGTAAATAGGCTTTACCATGCTCCCCGGGGTATTGAAGCAAAAAACCGGAAGCTAAAAATAATGTATAAACAAAATAAAGTCCAAAATGCATGATTTTATCAAAATAAGGTATTTTTAATAAAAACAAAATGCTTGGTAAAGCATCGCCCGGCAGTAAGCAACCTAAGTAAATTATAACTATCCAAAACAAAGCCTTCCAATGATATCTGAAAAATTTCATCAACAATTCCATTATAAAATAAAGTGTAAAGTAAGCTATTTTTCAACAAATATTATACCGTAATTATTAGGCGTTATACTATCATTGCTCCCACAAGTCTGGTTCTGAATGAAATGAAGATACTCTTTTCTGTTGGCTTACAAGATGCTTCACTGGCATTCAGCATAAAAACTACAACATTAATTACTATCTGGTTATTCGCAATCAACTACCATGCAATTATATGTGCTATATCAATAAAATAAAACAATTGAAATTAAAAAAATAGTTTTATAACTAGAAAATTAGTTTTATATTTGTATCGAATAACAAAATATATGATATGAAAAAGATAGTGATAACATTATTGCTTATGTGGCTTAATGATTCTAACGCTCAAGATTATAGAAATTATTACAATTTAATAAATAAAGAAAATTGGGCTTTAGAATATTTAAAGGATACCATCTCTTTTAGAATTTATTATGAAGAAGCTTTTTCAAACAATGATGCGTTCCTTTTTGATGAAGTAAAATTAGCGTCTATATATGCTATTCGAGAAGATTGGGGCAATACGGCCTGTATGGTTGACAGAATATTAAGTAAAGCTTATCCTTTAGCTTCGCTTAAATTAGGAAAATTTAAAGAGACAGATGTTTGTCAGGAGTTTTTTAATAGAGAAAAACAATATCTTGCTAATTTTATCGAAAAAATTGATTTCGAGCGATTCAAACAAATATCCTACATGACATCTGTCGATCAATATTTTTCAAAGGAAGCCTCAAAACAAACCGATACGTTATGGCGCAGCATGCGTGAAACCGTTATTCTACACAACCTTCATTTGCTGCGCAACTTGATTGATAAAGACGGATTTCCGGGTGAACGAAAACTGTGTTTCCGAAGCCCTATAAATATTCTTTTTTTGCATAATGTTATTGCACCTGTTAATGACAAAAACAACCGCCCTATTTTACTTTATGTTATACCGTCGGTAAACGATACTGCTGTTCTTAACGAATTGCGTTTAACGTTGAAACCATTGATTATGAAAGGGAAAATCCAGCCAAATCAATATATTGCACTTTACGATAATCCGGTTGTTTGTGTTTCAAATATGTGGCATGTTCAATATTATGGGCAACAGATTAGCTGTCAAACCAAAACTTTTTTCCCTATCTGGGATATTGATAATGTTGATAAGCGCAGGGATGAAATAGGTTTGCCTACACTTTACGAGTATGCAAAAATGAAGGGAGCGCCTTTACCCGATAGCTACCCTATATCCGAAAAATTTAAGGACATTGAGTAAGAAAGCTTAATAGTTATTAAAATAGTGTAATTATAATTATAGCGTATTTATGAAAAAACCATTGACAAAAGCCGAAGAACAGGTAATGCAAACATTGTGGAAACTCGGCAAAGGAGGGCTGCGTGATGTTACCGATGCTATGCCCGAACCTAAACCGCATGCAAATACGGTGGCAACTATTCTTAAAATTTTGGCCGAAAAAGATTTTGTTACAATCGAACCGATTGGGAGAGTTAATTTATACTGGCCTAAAATTTCAAAAGAAGAATACTCCGAACAAAGTATGGAATACATTGCTAAAGCGTACTTTAACGGTTC
Organism: Prevotellaceae bacterium; assembly: GCA_031263585.1. GTDB lineage: Bacteria > Bacteroidota > Bacteroidia > Bacteroidales > UBA932 > JAISFN01. The sequence goes on from JAISFN010000145.1 coordinate 68,245, forward strand.
GTTCAGCAATGTAATCTCATTTTTGGTCGAAAATAAAAATATAAGTATCAATGACTTGGAGCTTCTGATTAAACACCTTAAAAACAAATAAACCATGTTATTCGTATTGTTTTATATACTGAAAGTCATCACATGTTCGGCTGTATTTGCCGCATATTACTGGCGCTTTTTACGTAATGGGCATTTTTACCAGTGGAACAGGGTATACCTGTTACTTGCTATGTGTTTATCGATAGTAATACCGCTGATATACATCCCCGTATACACCGACAAAATGATACAGCCCCAACTATTTCAATATGCAACAACTATCGGGGTAAATAACGGGGAACAAACGTTAACTGCCGACGGATTCAGCCATCAAAACTTAATATTGAATAATTTACTTGTTGCCGGATATATTTTTATCGTATCCGGTTTGTTTTTTACGGAGCTGAAGGCGTTGAACCGTATAAACCGGCTAAAAAAAAATATCCCTTCTACTAAAATCGGTAAAATAAAAATGTATGAAACCGAAACGTCATCTGCCCCATTTACATTTTTCAACAGTATTTTCTGGAGAAGGGAAATTGATATAAATTCGGTTGACGGGCAACGTATTTTACAACATGAACTGGCCCATATAAAAGCAGGGCATAGCTATGACAAACTATTTATACGGTTGATTTGCAATATATTGTGGATAAATCCGGTTTTTTGGTTATTAAAACGCGAGCTGAGCATGGTGCATGAATACACCGCCGATAAAGCCAGTATTGCAGGCAGCGATACCGCAAGCCTGTCGGCCTTAATATTATGCTCGTTATATCCGAATCATTATTTAGAGTTTACAAATCATTTTTTTCAATCACCCTTTAAACGACGATTAATTATGTTAAGTCAGAATACAAAAATCAAATTTTCAGAATTAAGGCAATTTATGGTTATCCCTGTCGTATTGCTAACCTTATGTTTATTTGCTTTTAAAATAGAAGCAAAACCGGTGCCGACACCCGATTACCTCCCCGAACCGATTCCCGTACCGCAACCTGTAACCGACACAGTTAAAGCAACTAAATCCAAAACAATAACTTATAAAAAAGGAGAAGTAGTGCCATATGCCGTTGCCCCTGTAAAACCTTTATTCCAAAACGGTGATGCACTTGAATTTCCGAAGTGGGTACAAAGCCAGATAAAATACCCCGAGGAAGCTGCAAAAAAGAAAATTACAGGAACGGTTTACATTCAGTTTACTATTGATATTGATGGCAGCATGCGGGATATTAAGTTATTGCGCAGGACTGACCCTATGTTGGAAAAAGAAGCTTTGAGGGCTCTAAGCCTATCGCCTAATTGGACACCCGGTAAGGACGAAAAAGGCAACATAATTCCGGTATCTTACCAGTTCCCTGTGGTATATAAGCTGGCTGACGGAATAAAAATCCAAACAAAACAAGCTCAGGACAATAAAATGGTGAATAAGCAAATGAGCGCCCCGTCGGATAGCGCCTCATCGGATGTTATCCCGTATGCTGTAGTTCCTGTAAAGCCCTTATTCCAAAACGGTGATGCACATAAATTTCCGGTATGGGTACAAAAGCAGATAAAATACCCCGAGGAGGCTGCAAAAAAGAAAATTACAGGAACGGTTTATGTGCAATTTACCATCGATACCGATGGCAGTTTGCAAAATATTATACTGTTGCGTAAAATTGACCCGTTATTAGGAGAAGAAGCTATACGGGCAATAAAGTTATCGCCCAACTGGACACCCGGTAAAGATGAAAAAGGGAATACGGTTAAAGTATCTTACCAGCTTCCGATAGCATACAGGCTAAAGAAAGATTAGCAAGAATAAATCTTAATACCAAACCGTTATTATTTTGTGATCCTGAACAAAGTGAAGTGTCTCTTTATTTGATAGGATACAAGATGCTTCATTACGTTCAACATGACAACGAAAAATAGAGCATCAATTATTACCAATTACTTAACGCCATAAATCCTAAATACTTGCCTTATGAAGTCTCTGAAGTTTATTATTATCGTCTTTTTATTCTCCATTATTCAAACTAATCTGAATGCTCAATCGAATAAAATACAGGCAATTTGGCAATTAATTACCGAAGGCAAATATGAGCAAGCCTTAAATACAACCAATGAGCAACTTAAGTATGATACAGCTAATTATCAACTATATCAGGCAAAAGGCAAAATTCTAGAGCAGCTATTCCGATATGATGAGGGTATCGGAGCGCTTGAAACTGCTAACCGTTTACAGGCTGATGATGTGAGTGTGCTGTCTACACTGGCCGGTATGTATACAACATTGGGGAGGCCAAAAAAAGCTGTAGAAATTTACGACAGGCTGATGGAGCTGGAACCCAATGTTGTACGGTGGCGGATGAATTGCGCTATGGCTTTACAGGCTGCAGGCTTAACTAATTACGCTATCTCGGAATATCATTGGCTAAGGATATTGGATTCTACAAACTGGCTGGTATATAAAAACCTGGGCGATTGTTTTATACGGCAGGATAATTTGAAAGTTGGCGCCCAGTGTTATAAGGAAGCCATGGCCCGTAATCCGCAAAACCTTGTGTTATCTGGACAGTTAGCTGGCATGTATGTTAAATTAGACAGATTAAAATCGGCCATAAATGTGGCTAAACAAGCGTTAACATACGACTCTACTTTCAGGGAAGGCTTACGCTGGCTGGGTATTGCCTACTATACCGCATCGTACCGCGACAGTTCGTTACACATTTTTGAACAATTATGGAAGTTGGGCGATTCATCGGCAATGGTAAACCGCTACTTGGGTATGTTGTACTATCAGAATGCAGGAAAGAAAGGCCCCCTGCAATTGGATGAAGTATATGCCAAATCGGAAAAACATTTGCGAAAGGCACTACTTGCCGACCCCGAAAACATTGACGTGTTGTTTACGCTCGGCTCGGTTTGCGGATACAACAACAAACCGGCAGAAGGTTTAACGGTATTGAGTGCGTTAGATACTGTACTGAATAAGTACGAAATAATGAAAGCTTATACCGAGGCAGAAAAAGGGCTGCTATTTAGGCAGTCCAAATTGTACGACAAAGCTATACAGTGCTACCGTAAGGCCATGCAATTATTCCCCGATAAAGATATATACCTGTATGATACTGCCGTAACCTACGATTATGCAGGGAATAAAAAGCAAGCAATAGATTGGTATAAACGCTTTATGCAGAAGCGCGACTCCAATTGGGAAAAACGGGTGATTACACCCGAAGCCTCGCACGAAAACGTTGCCCTTGGGCGTATACGAACATTAACCGACGAATTATTTATGGAAGAAAAGTAATTTGGGTTGAGGCTGTCCAAAAAGTCGGAATTTAATTCATTTTTGTCACCCTAAACAAAGCTAAATATGTTATACACAATAGCATATATGTTGTCATTTTGAACAAAGTGAAGAATTTATTTAACATCAATGCAAAAAACAGGTGGAGATGAAAACAAAATAAAAGTGTCATTATTTAATTAATCACCTTAAAAACAACAATCACTCCACCAAATATTTACATTGATTCAATATTTTTATTATGTTTTACTACACTCAGCATAACAACTGGATAGCGGTTCAGTATTATTATCAAACAAATTAGGGCTAAGATTATACCCTTAGGGGCATTCATTAAATAAAACACAATTTCAACCAATTTATTATTAATTCGTTGATTTTGATTATATCTTTGTTTACCACCCCGAACATATGGATTGACGGCCTAAATCGAGGAAATCTAATCTAAAAGATGTGCACAATAGACAAAAAAGCTCCGAATTACAATCCACGATTGGCTTCAGCGAGTTTGATATCTTCGAGAGTTGCCGCCAAAGTTTTCCCGTTAGTAAACCATGTACGATTTATGGACTGTTGCCATTTGAACAGTCGGCAAAACCATTGGGTTTGAAAGGAAGATCTTTGGGCAAAGCTTCCTGCTTTACCCTCGAAGGGAAGATTGCTTTGATGCTACTCAAGTCTTACAGCTGTTCTCCGGACAAGGATTTGATTGCACAACACAATGCCAATATCTATTACCTGCTTTTTTGCAGAGTACGCATCAATCCGTTGGATCTCTTAGCAACTTTAATATTGTGAGTGAAACCCGGTGTTGGATAGGTCATAAACCAGATAATTTAATCATGATGTTAATGGCTAAAAGAAATAATTTGATATCGATACAAACTTACTAACTCTATCGATTCTTTACATCAATAATTTGATACTTGATTGTTTTTTCATGCATTTGCTCTGGATGAACCAGCTCAAAGCTTGCAGTTGTACTATTTTGTTTGTTGGAATGTTTTTAATATCCGAATATTTTATACTTTTGGATTTCCAATATATTATTACGAACCTTTAATACTATTTATTATGAAAAAATTATTAATCACGTTTACCCTCGTTTTCGTGTCGTTAGGGGCGTTTTCACAAAAAATAAAAGTTATATCGGGGTCAATTGATTTCCTGAAAAACGAAAAATCAATTATGACAGTATTTACTTACGAAGATATGCAGGTAGGCAGTATGCGCGAAGCCGATTATATTAAAGAAAAAGTTGAAAAAAATAACGAGAAAGAAGCCGGCAAGGGTGATAAATGGCTCGAATCGTGGATACAAGACAGGACAAGACGCTTTGAACCCAAATTTATCGAATTGTATAACGAATACATTAATAAGAAGAACGGGCCTGTAATAGGCGGAGAGAGTAATTATATAATGATGGTAAATACGCATTTCTCTGAACCCGGTTTTAATGTAGGTATTGTGCGTAAAAATGCATCGGTAAGTTTAACATGCAAATTTATAAATAAAGAAATCGGCGAAGAAGTTGCCAATATAGCGGTTACCAATTCATCGGCAAACAGTTTTTGGGGGACAGATTTTGATACCGGCTACCGTTTACAAGAGTCGTATGCCAAAGCCGGACGGGAGCTTGCAAAATTCTTTATCAAACAATTGAACCTTAAATAGCCACATTTTTTAAACAGCTGTATTAAAAGGGAATTTATTTTCCCTTTTTTATTTTTGAGATAGAGATATTTAGTAAATTCGCATAAAACTGTCTAAGGATTAAAAAATCTCGGGCAGTTTTTCTGTTTTAATGGGACCCTGTTCTCTTTCAAGTACGATTTTTGCAGATTATTTTGTCGATTATTGTATTATAAACCTGAGTTCGCTATAATCAATCCAATAATTTTATGATAAATTTATCATAGGGAGAGAGAAGCAAAAGTTTAGCCCGGATTTTTTACGAGCCGACTTTTATTTGTAAATCGAAAGAGTGTCAGATTGTTTAATAAAATAATTTCAGTTGTCCGGTTGGCTGGGAACGATCAAACTTTATAGCGGGTTTTTTCTCAAAGAAACTGTATGCCGCCAGCCCTGCAAACAGGTTTATCAGAAAGTTTACAGGACTACGGTGTCTGGAATGTTCAATTTAGCAGATATTCTTTAATTCGTCGTTAATTGTTTCAATAACAGAGCGTTTTCTGAGAATTATTTTATCTCTGATAGTCATCAGGCGATTTTTCATATTGCTTTTGATACCTGTAACCGGGTGCAATCCATCCTCAAAAAGCAGTTCGCACAAAGATGCCGAAATATAGCCTTTGTCACCATAGAGTTTGCCGAAGAGTTTTTTGCACAGTGGCTTAATGACAGACCATTGCCTGTCTTCCACATTGGCGGGAGTAATGCAGAAATTGAGCAGTTCTCCTTTGTCATTGACTACCAAATGGAGTTTAAATCCATAAAACCAGCCCATCGAGCTTTTGCCAATGGCTGCTATATCCT
>JAISFN010000166.1 GCA_031263585.1 Prevotellaceae bacterium
GATGAATTAGTATTTTTGTAAATGAAAATAAAAATTACACTCCATTGTCCCAATTGCCGAAGTTCAAAAATAAAAAGAAATGCTAAGAAACCGTGTGGGACGCAAAATTATTTGTGTAAGAAATGTGGACGACAGTTTATCGATGGCCATGCATTGAAGTACAAAGGCTGTCATTCTTCCCCTGCACAAAAAATCTTACTTGCCGTTTGTCCGCGACATGTGCATCAGGTATGCCTCTGAAATTTAGAACATCTGCATCAAAAAAACGCTTGCCGGTATTGGTTTATTCCCGGCATCTAATTCAGCCCGAACAAGCATTACGGCTGTTTGGAGGCAGACGGATTTTTGGACTTATGCGGGGAAGAAAAGCGCCAAGCTTTGGCTCACCTATGCCTGCCGCAGGGACAGCAGTGAGATCGCAGCGTTTGTCTGGGAAAAACGGGAATGAAAACGGTCGAAGACTCGAAGAAGAAATTGTCTGATTTTGGAATAAACTACGGGCGTATTGCCACCGATGATTGGGATAGCTTTGTGGCCGCATTCAAGGGCGGAAACCATCGTACAGGAAAGAAATATACCGTAGGTATCAAAAGAAATAATTGCCGACTGAGGCATCGTATCCGCAGGGCATTTCGTAAAACTTGTTGTTTGTCCAAAATAATACGCGAGCATTTAAAAGTAATTTAAAAGCTTTCAATCCCGCTTTCTTTTACATCAATTTCGGTTTTGTATAAATTTATTACTTTGGAGAACACTACCCTAATAAGAACTTTCACTGCAAGAAATATTTTTTAACTACAAAATTTAAACAGGCTTTTATGAAATATCTTTTGATTTTGATGAATTAACAAAAAGAATATCACCGATTTCCTTAAAGTCGGTAAAAAATTTAACTGGATCATGCCGGATAATTTCCTCCCTGAAACCTATCAATGTCAATCCTGCGTTTTTTGAGTGGATCTCAACAGCCCCGCTTATTGTTTGGCCGGGAGCAAGCGTTACAATTTCGATATTGGCTAAGGTAATCGGCAGCCGCCCGGCAGCAATACGGCCTTTCAGCTCCTCCTGAGTATCTTCGCTTTTACTGGTTGCACTGATAATAAATATCTTGATATGACTTTTTTTCCAATCGGGATGGGCTATAATAATGTAGCCCAACAGAATCATTAAATTGGTATTTTTTTCATCGGTTTCCCTTATCCACACATGGATATCGTTTCGATGCCGAATAGGGTGCGGTGAACCGGCAAATATACAAATATCGAAGTCCCCAGCTTTTGCAAGATTAATGTTTTCCAATATTCGTTTAAGTTCTTCAGGGTGATTTTTATCATACTCAAAAACCACCATGTTGTTTTCCATACCCGAAATAGAGGGGGCTTGAATAACCTGAGCTATTGCAGATGTATACGAAGGGGATATCATCGTATCAATATAAAGCGTACTTTCACTGTCCTTAGCCTGGTTGATAAGTTCGTACAATATCTCTTTCGACTCATTATATGTTTGTTTGCTGAAATAGCCCTCGATAAAATGAAAGTATGTGCCGAAACCGTGTTGATAGCTTATCCATTTCATGAGTTCCAGTACTTTTTCCCGCTCGAACGAACGAGGCGATATGCAAATAGCCGCAGGGCGCCATTCTTCGCTATCCATGCTCGAATGGCGCTTTTGCATAAATACCTGCAAACGGCGGTTTAACTGGAAAAGCGCTCCCTTGAAAATATTGACAAGTCCTTTTTTGCCCTTATTATACTGTTCAACAATCAAATAGATAACTACAATAATACCATACGACAGGACTGTATATAACGGATTGATCATAAACATTACCCATACCGAAAGAAGAAAACCTGCTAGCGAGAAATACCACTTGGATTTAAAACGCGGACGATACGAAGGAGGCGAACCGAAATGGTTTAAAAACGAGATAAGGCATAATGACCCGTAAGTGATTAAAAAGAACATCGAAATAATTTCGGCTACCGTATTGATATCACCCAGTATAATAAAAATCAGAGCTATAACAAATGATACAACAGAGGCGTTAAAAGGCTCTTTGTTTTTTCCCTTACCCCTTGACAAAAAATAATTTATGCGCCGAAACGGAAATATCTTATCGCCGGCAATTGCTTGCAACGTGCGCGGAGCTACCATTATGGAACCGATTGCCGATGAAAATGTACAGGCTGCCAAACCGATTGGAATAATAACCGGTCCCCAGATTGCTATTCTCGACATAATCAACTGGTCCTCTATCAAGTCTGCCTGCGATGCCGAAACCGATAATTTCCAAACTACTAACAGATACACGATTAAACCGGTAAACGTACCGGCTAGCGTACCGATCGGAATCGATTTCCCCGGATTTTTTAAATCTCCACTAAGACCTACGCCAGCCGTCATTCCTGTAAATGCAGGGAAACATATCGCAAATAAAATGAAAAAGTCATTTTTGTTAAAAAATCCGAAATTATTTCCCGGAAGCCTCGTCAAATTTTCACTCGGGTCAATCGGTTTCCCTACGAAAAACAGGAGTAATGACAAAAACAAAATAATGTTTACAATATAAAGCGTTTTTATACCAGAGCCCGTACCCCGGCGTAACATAATATACGCCAGACCAATTAATGCCGGTATACTAACTACCTGGCGCGGAAGCTCGAAACCGGCAAAGCCTTTCCACCAGTCGAAAAACGGTACAAACGACTCGGTAAAAGCAATTATATAAAAAGCAACACTGATAACCTGCGAAAAATAAAGGGTAACGCCGATAGTAGAACCAATTTTTAAACCGAATGAACGGGACATGATAAAATATTCGCCACCACCTTCAACACGGGTATTTGTAGCCAGCTCGGATATGGCAAATGCTGTTGGTATGGTTATTAAATGGCCGACAATAATTATTAAAATAGCCCCGAAAAAACCCAGCATTCCGGTGGCATAACCCAGGCGCAAAAACAAAATTGCACCGAGGATAGCCGAAATAGCCGTAAAAAACACCGGCGCAGTATCCAAACCTCCGCTTTGCCTTTCTATGTTATTCGGTTCCATATATAATTTAGTTATTACTTTTCGTTAATGGTTAATAGTAAAACGTGAAATGTTAACCTGTTGACTTGCTGATTTATTTATGCTCTTATTGGCGCATGGGTAAATTAGCACACTAAAAAATCATGATACGTGATACCATTCTCAATGTTCAATTTAACATCAAAGATACATTATTTTCCGCTTCAAACCGTTTTACAAGGGAGCGTAAGCTAATGTAGCTACACTTACCTTGCAATTACAGGATGATAATAAAGCTTGTGCACAAGCTTCGAGCGTTGCCCCAGTGGTCATTGTATCGTCGATAAGTAAAATGTGTTTACCTTCAAAAATTTGCGGATTGATTACGGCAAATACTTTCGATACATTTTGCCAACGCTCCAACCGTCCTTTTTGCGTTTGCGATTCGGTATGGGTTCTTTTAATCAAATTACCGGTTATAACGGCCAATTCCAGAACACCGGCCATGCCTTGCGCTATACATTCGCTTTGATTATACCCCCGTTTATGCAAGTTTTTGGGGTGTAAAGGAACCGGAACCAGCATATCGATACCGTTACACCACGATTTATTTTTCAATTCCTGCCCGAAGTAGCGGCCCAAAGTAAACCCGATTTCTTTCTGTCCCCGGTATTTCAGCTTATGTAACAATTTACGGTAGTTGCTCCCTTTGTTAAAAAAGAAATACGAACAAGCTTTATCGACCCCTACTCTACCCCAAAAAGACTGTGCAACAGGATTATTATCCGTTTCCCAATAATTTGTTTTAGGTATATTATACCGGCATGCTGTACAAAGCACTTGCTCGGCGCCAACCAGCGAATTACCGCAAGCCTCGCACAAATTGGGGTAAAATAAGCCGACAAACGATTTTCCCAAAATATACAGCATATATGAAGATATATTAACTATCTAATCGACCGAATCTTTCACAAACATTATCATTTCGTTGAATTTTCCTACAATCGTGCTATAAGCTTCCTTTAATAAAGAATAGTCTTTAGCATCATAGAAACTTTTTTTAAATTCAAAAACTGCGGATACTGTTACCGTATTTTCGTTTACTACCGTCTTGTAATCAATAGTTACAAGCTCTTTATTATAGTAAATATTTTTGGGGAGTTTTCCCACTTTATACCCTTTGGGAATTTCGATTACACTTGAAAAACTATAGCCTTGCCTGTAAATCAAATCTACAGGTAAAGTACGCTTGGCCTGTTTAAATATATTGTCAGTAATCGATTGATTTAAAAATGGTTTTACATATAACTCATCATCAATCACATCAATAGCGGCATTAGAATGATATGAGATAATTATAGGTTGTTCGACATCGGTATAGTTTTCAACCTTTATTTCACCAATCGGATTTGCTCCTTGTGCCTGTAAATACTCTGCAATATTTCCCTCTACTCCTTTATATCTGGTTCGATAGTAATATGCATCAAATGAATATGCTTTAATTTCCGTATCAACATTTACAGCATCTATAGTTTCATTAAAGGCTATGTGGAATGTTTTTTGAGTTAAGGCTAAATTATTTTGGACTATCCCAATCCACTCATCCGATTTGGATTTCACTATCAGCCCGTTTACATTTGTACATCGTTCGGGTAATTCATCAAATGCCAGCGCCGATACAGTAGCATCAATAAAATACAACTCATCGGCGGCTGACGCCTGAACAATTACATAGTTTAAAAACTTGCTAAAAGGATATCTTATATTTATAGTTCCATTTTTGCGAGTACTTAGTACCACCGGATCCGCATTAATTCCGGCCGCCCGCAACAAACCTATTAAAAATAGGTTAATATCAGCGGCATTTCCTGTTTTCTGTTTTAAAAAAGCCGATACTTTATTCGAGGTATATTTATCATTGTATCCATCCCAATTATAGTTGAATTTAACATACTCGGTAATACGTTTAATTTTATCAATATCCGATAAGCCTTGCAAATTCAGCTCTCCCAGTATTTTTTTACCCTCTTTTTCGCTACTTTTTATATATTTTCCAAAGTTACTGTCCTTCAAAAAATCGTCACAAATTTTAGGCCATGTAGACATAACTTCTTTTACGCTGCCACTCTGAGAATAGATTTTTGAAATCTGAAAATTGAGTAGAATCATATAGTCATTTGGAGAGGAAATAAACTCTTCATCTTTAAATGCCGGTAAATTTTTCATTCCAAAAGTATACATAACCTCACGATAAACTAAGTTGTCAAACCGTAGTTCATCATTCCGTTCCTGCCTATTATACTCATCAAATTTTGTTGCTCCTTTCATTATGTATGTATATTCATAATAAGGGATTGCAGTATACATCAACACGCTATATACAACAGGTATTTTTTTCTGAAACTGCCACTCGCGCATATTAAAAAAATAGGGCGTTTTAATTGTATATTTAAATTCAATAACCGAACCTTCGCGCACGTCAGGCATTGCAAACTTCATCATTCGCATATTTTCCCCTACAATTTCCTTAAATACATTTTTAGAGTTTAAAACTGTTTTTTCTAACCGTCCTTTTTCCATATTGTATGTTGCCCCTCTTAAATCGTACACTTCTTCAATCTCTCTTATTCCACCTATATAATAAGGAATTTCAAATTCGCCATATTTTATTCCGGCTTGCTTTAATATTTTAATTTTAATAAAACGTTCCATATGAAGCAAAAAGCCTCCTGACACACTATTGGGAACAAAATAATTTTTACCCTCTTCATATAAAACCACTGCTTCGGCGTCTTTATCAAGAATATACTCTGTCATCTCCATTTCGTACGAAGTTACGACCCCTTCTTGCAGCGAATATTTATCTATCTGCGCTATAGCAGCAACATTAACTATTGTCAAAAACAAATTTATTAAGATATATTTTTTCATAATTGTCGAATAAAAATATTTTTCCTTTCGTTTTTCCTGATGTTTATCAAAAATTTATAAAACTCTTCATATTCGGATAACGGATAATAGCCTTTATTGATGTAAATATTTTTCACTACTATATATTTTCCGTCGGCATATTTTCCATTGATTACATAATGTCCAAATTTAGACACCTCGCTAACAGCATTAAATGGAGAGGATTCTTCTACAGGGGTTTCAAACGTGTATTCTATTGTATCAATATAAGAAACAGGATAATGGAGTTGAATAGGCTGTGTACGCTTATCGGGTGATTCATAAACAGTCAATTCGTGTGGATATAATGACATGCCTGTTTTATCCCCATACCGTTTTACTATATCCCGTGTTGTAAATGTTGCATTAAGGTTAATTCCGGCAAAATCTCTCGATTCATTCTCAAATTTAAAATCTAATAATTCGAATGTTCCCGACATAACATAATTACGAAGGTACTTCTCGACAACATTACGATTCAGGTTTGTTAACAGCTGAGTATAAATTTCATAATCACTTCCTTTCAGATTCATATCCACATTTACACTAAACTGCCCTGACAAAGAGGTTATGGATGAAGTAATTTTACGTGTACATAAAATATCTTCGACACTTAGAGACGGAGTTGAAATAAAACGGCTTTTTCCGTTTGCATCAATCATAAAGGCTTCACGACCTTGGGTAAATGTTCCCAAGTATCCAAAAGGAGCATTTTTATTAGTGCACTCTAAAAAAACAGTGTCATTTTCGAATAGCACTGTTAGAATTACATGGTCGAAAACTTGCGCCGGAAAAGTTTTATCAATTTCAAGCACTTCGTCTCCTGAATTTATAAGAGTATAGTACGATAAAATGCCGACATAACTTAACATCGCCTTCATATAAGTACACAATGCCTTACAATCGCCATACTTGTTTTTCACTACATAATCGGCCGGATAACTCTTCAGTCCTCCTATATCTATTTTCACATTAATGTATCTGGTATAGTCTTGTAAATAACGATAAAGAACCTGTACCTTTTCCCGTGTGTCCGAAAGCCCATATAATAATTGATTAATTTTTATTTTTTCACTATCCGGCAATTCTCCAGCATTTTCATTTAAACTATAAATCCAATCGCCAAAAGTTTCCCAAGTTTCCCAGCTACCTTGTTTACCATATTTAAAATTAATGGGCACAACAGTTATTGAGGGTAGTTTCAGACTTGAAACAGGAGCGTCTTTCTGCCTATTAACAGGCACATAGCTAATACTATCCCAAATTAACTGTTGATTATCTCCCATTATTTTTTTAACAGGCGGATTAACATAATGTTGTTGGTAACGTATTTCGTAATTTACAGGGACACTAACTACTAATTTTTTATTCCGTACCGGTTGCTTGTTTGTATAAGCTGGACACCAATGAGCAATATTGATAAAACTGGTACTGATCAATTTAAATGAATATTTAATTTTATAAGGGTAGGTATTATGCTTTAATTCAAAGCTTTTAATAAAATCATCTTCATATAGTGAAAAATTTGAAACAGCGCTATATTCTTTGATTTCATTTTGTTTCAATTTTCTTACAACCTTTCCGTTGTTATCTTCAATCCATGCATCTCCAATTGTAAGTTTATCGCTTTTAGTAAAAGGAATTATAACTAGCGCATTATAATCTCCTGCACGCTTGTTAATTTGTAAAACCACCGTATCCATACGTGTCAATCTACTCTTACTTGCAGTATGATACGATACATGTGATAGTATCTCGGCGTCATAATCCTGAGAGCATGCTAATATCGAAAAGAGTAAGGAGTAAAAAATCAGTGTAACAAGTGTTTTCATGGGGCAAGAGGATTTGCTATATCTTTACTTGGATAATTACTGAACAAGTTTTGACAATGTTAAAACTTGTTCAGTGATTAAATTAATTTAAATAGATCTTCGTCTTAATTATGGGAAGCTATAATTCCCGGTGTATCTTTACCGTTAAACGTTTTAATTGTAATGATACTTCCGCCATTTTGCGTTACAAAATCGTATCCGGGCAATGCTTTAGGATCGTAGCCGGCCACCAACACATCGGGTTTAACGGTTTCAATCAGTTTGGTAGGGTCATTTTCAAAAAATACTACCCCCTTTACAAACTGTACCGACGATAGTACGGTTGCCCTGCTGTATTCATCCTGTATAGGTTTTTCTCCTCCTTTTAATTGTCTCACCGAACTGTCGGTATAAATACCCACAATAAGCACATCTCCCAGCTCGGCTGCTTTGGCAAGATATTCGATATGCCCTTTGTGCATAACATCAAAATAACCGTGTGTAAACACAACTTTATAAGACTTAAATCGCCATAATGCCAATTTTTTAGCTAATTCTTCCGACTTATGATCTGGAAAAATTGTTTCAATTAATAAATCAAATTGGGTCATTGTTCTTCAAAGTTTACTTAGATTAAACATTTTGTTAATTTCAATATAATAATAAGGGATATATAAGGTCTTTTTACGTATTGAAAATTTTAGATTGGCTTCGTCAAGCTTGTAAATTTGGTTGTTGATTTTATTTTTTAATACACGGATATAATGCATTTTATTTCTCATAAAATATAACTGTAAATTCTTCCGGCTACTTAATTACCGGCGATCGATTCCAATTGCTTCTTATTTTTACGATTTGTAAAAAATACAGCTATTAAGGATATAAATCCGAAGAAAATCATTGATATTGCCTGCGATTCGTGCGATATTGTGGCAAAAATCACACCTTGTTCCGATGCAATACCGTATAAGCCTAATCCTAACGTTACCATAAAATGGTACGCGCCAAAGCCTCCCTGTACCGGAGCCACCCAACCCAGCGAGCCCATAACCATTAAAAACAAAGCATCGGCTGCTGTAAGTCCTGCCGTAGCAGGTATAGCGAACATAATTAAATAACTTGTTAACCAATAACAAGCCCATGTAGCCAGGGTATAAAATAAAAACAACCCCAGGTTACGTATGCGGAATATTGATTTTAACCCATTTAAAATTCCTTTCGGTATATTTTTAATTTTTTTAACCGCGCTAAACTCCAGCAATTCCCTGCGGAACATATACAACAACACTAATCCCCCGATAACTAACAATAGCGCTAATCCTATCCACTGCCACACCATATAGGAGAATGACGAAATAAGTTTACTGGAAAAAACGGAGAAAACATTCTCAGAAAGGAATGTCCCGAAAAAATCGTATTGCAGTATAAAAACCAGTGATATCGAAGCAAGCAAGCAGAGCATGTCGATAATTCGCTCGGTTACTACCGTACCCAAAAGCACATCCACCGGAGCTTTATCGGTTTTACGCAATACCGCACAACGTGTTATTTCGCCCACACGCGGCAAGGCAAAATTTACAAGGTAACCAATCATAACAGCATGGTAAGTATTTATTGCCGAAGGATTATAGCCGACAGGTTTAATAAGCATACGCCAACGCAAAGCCCTGAATACATTTGCGGCCATGCCCACTACTATCGACAATAGTACCCAGGTATAGTCGGCGCTTTTCAGTTCCTCGACCAAATCTTCGAATTTAACGCCCTTAAAACAGAAATACATCAGTACAACTGCCAGCGCTAAAAAAAACAGATAATTAACTATTTTAAGCGTTTTGCTCTTCACCTATGATCATCATATATTGTTTCAACAAGTTTTAAGCTTGGCCGTACAAGCAAACTAAATCAAAACTATTAAAACTTTTTTAAAAACACAAGAAATAGCCTGTTAAAATTGTTTTGCAAAATATGAATGTGTTATCTGTCAACAGAATTTATGTTCATCCAAGCGCCTGTTTTAAAACTATTTTGTTTTGTTTTTATCAACATACTCTTCTAAAGTTCCAAAAAATAATACAACCATAATACACTGTCAGTTATTAGAAATAATGATTGTTTTACAATTCATCTATTAAACAAAAAATCATACATTTGTAAATTATATACAAAAGCAAGCGAGAAATTCACTTGCTAAACAATGTTGACAAAAAATTAACAAAAAAACTATAACATAATGAATGTAAACTTAATATCATACAATTTAAACGGTATACGGGCTGCCATGAACAAGGGACTCATCAATTGGCTAAAAGAAGCATCGCCCGATATTTTATGTATTCAGGAGACGAAAGCACAACCCGAGCAGATAGACTCCAAAGCATTCTATAAACTCGGTTACGAAACATATTGGTATTCGGCCAAAAGGAAAGGATACAGCGGAACGGGCATTGTTACCCGCATTAAACCCGACCGGATAATCAAGGGCATGGGCATGGAAGCATATGACGACGAAGGGCGTGTATTGCGTGCCGATTTCGGAGGCCTTACACTGATTTCGACTTACTTCCCTTCGGGTACAT
The DNA here is from genome assembly GCA_031263585.1 of Prevotellaceae bacterium. Classification (GTDB taxonomy): domain Bacteria; phylum Bacteroidota; class Bacteroidia; order Bacteroidales; family UBA932; genus JAISFN01. Next base: position 10,355 of record JAISFN010000166.1, read on the forward strand.
CGGGAGATGTACGTCAGGCTTTTAAAATGCAGTATCTTGAAGATTTTACAAACTATATCACGGAGTTGAGGAAAGAACGGCCTAAACTGATTATTACCGGCGATTTGAACATTTGCCGCCAGCCTATTGATATTAACTTCCCTGAAAAACATGAAACCATGTCGGGGTTTTTACCTGAGGAACGCGAATGGTTCGCCCGCTTTATCGAGCTTGGCTTTACCGACACTTTCCGCGTGTTTTGCGACCAGCCCGAACGTTACAGTTGGTGGAGCATGCGTACAAGGGCACGTTCACGCAACCTCGGCTGGCGGATTGATTATTTCCTAACCACTGATAATTTAAAACCGAATCTGGTTAATGCCAACATTTTGGAAAGCATCGTATACTCCGACCATTGCCCGATAACGCTGGATATAAAAAGCTAATGAATGAAACCAAACTATGCAGATTTCAGAATGAAGATTTTATTTAATACAAAGCATATTAGAGCCTGTTTAAATTTTATAGCTAAAAAATATCATTGACAATGAAAATTATTAATAATTATTGATTTAACCGCACTTTTGCATCAAGGCAAAAGTACCAAAAATCAAGACTGGACTCCTCGGCGGCTTCAACAAATCGACGGCCATACAAATACAGATAAAAAGAAACTAGCTCCCATAAATTCGGAGGCTATAGCGGCAAAATTCATTAATTTGACCCAGCCATGCATTATTAGTATGCCGCCGGAAATAACACGTAAAATCAATAATCCGAATAATATGCTATTCTCATTAATTTTTGAGGGAGGGATAAAAATTATTTAATAAACCTAATCAAGTTTTATATATTTAATAAACCAGCATCCTTATAAAAAGCTTATATACAAAAATATAGACTCGTTTTACTCGTCTATTGCCGCTTTCCCCAGCTGTACAAGCTTTTGGTAACGTAACGACGGTGAAGCGATAAAATCGCCTATTTTCAGTATGTTCCACATTTCGTCAATCTGTTTTATAGTTTCGGTGCTGGAACATAGCACATTGGGGAAAGGGCGGTTGAAACCCTTATACCCTTTATGCTTAATTGTAGCATCAATAAGCAGCATATCATTTTCAATAGAACAGTCGCGCGAAATGTCGATATTATTGCCTGCCAGCCATACACAGGTTTCGATATCAGTTAAATCGACATTATCATCAAAAGTTATCACGATTCGGGCATTGGTTCGAGGCTTGTCCGATTTATGGTAAAATTTGATTAACTCTCCGCATTGCACATTGTTTTTACCCTGACATAATTCTTCGGGTAATTTCTCGGTGGCATCAATGCACATTTTACCGCCATAACCCATAACTTGTGCGGCATGGTCGAGCACATCCAAAATGCCCTTGCTGAAATGCGTATCGGTTTGCGGGTTCCAGCGCATGGCAACGGCCTTCAACACTTCATTATAATCGTGGGTATCAATATTGTCTCCTACCACTACAATAACTTTGCAAAACATCATTTGCCCTGCTCCCCACAAGGCATGTGCAACTTTAATGGCCTGCCCCGGATAAGACTTTTTTATTTTCACAACAGCAATATTGTGTGCTATTCCTACCTTGGGCATATGAATATCCTCAACCTCGGGCGATATAGCAAAACGTATCGGTTCCAGGAAAATACGTTCGCTTGCTTTGGCAATGTAAGCATCTTCATGGGGAGGGATACCGACAATAGTCGCCGGATACACCGCATTGCGCCTGTGGGTAATGCAAGTTACGTGAAAGCGAGGATATAAATCCTCCAACGAGTAAAACCCGGTATGGTCGCCAAAAGGACCTTCGATAAGCAAGTCTTCCGCCGGATCAACATAACCTTCGATTACAATATCGGCATCGGCCGGCACTTCAATATCATGGCTTATACAATGTACCAGTTCCACCCGCTTGTTGCGTAAATAACCCGCAAGCAAATATTCGTCGATATTATCGGGCAAAGGGGCTGTCGCGCACCATGTATATACGGGATCGCCACCCAGAGCCACGGCCACCGGCATAAGCCTCCCCTGCGCCTTATATTGCTCGTAATGTCGAGCGCCGGTTTTATGTTTGTGCCAGTGCATGCCTGTTGTATTTTTATCGAATATTTGCATACGATACATTCCGGTATTCCGTATGCCTGTTTCCGCATCTTTGGTATGTACAAGCGGTAATGTGAAAAAACGACCGCCATCGTACGGCCAGCATTGTAAAACAGGCAAAATTCCCAAATCGGGCTTACGGATAATTATCTCCTGACATTTCCCCTTAGCGCCCACAATTTTAGGCATCCATCCCACGGCACGTTTTAATGTCGGCAACAGCTTCAACTTATCCCGCATGCTGTTCATAGGAGTAGTAAGCGTTTTCAGCAAATTGTTAATTCCTTTCGAAATATCATTGATATTGTTTGCCCCCAATGCGTAAGCAATACGCTTGTCGCTACCAAAGGCATTTATCAGCGCCGGAAAATTTGTTCCCGTATTTTCAAACAATAACGCCTTGCCTCCGTGCGGGCTTTTCGACACACGGTCGGCAATTTCGGCAATTTGCAGTACCGGATCAACAAATTCCCGAATGCGGATCAATTCTCCTTTCGATTGCAGAAATTGAATATAGCGCTCTAAACTTTTATACATTATCGATATTTCTTTTTGGCGATAAAACAAACAAAAATACAAAATATCGGGCAAAGCTTATACGCTTATATCCATCTGCCTTATTTTATTTGACGCTTCGCGTATAACAAAATTATTTTGCCTAAAAAAGATGGAATAATTATACAATGTATTCAAAAATTTATATACCTTTACAAGGTAAGCTTATATAAAATATTTATTAATTTTAAAAGCAATTTTTATGAAAAAATGCAGACTATTTT